>JBJMGL010000284.1:0-30932 GCA_045807985.1 Bryobacteraceae bacterium | reverse complement strand
CCTTTCGCTCTCCAGCATTGGCTTCAGGTCTTTTACGGTCTGGAGTTCGGACAACTCTGCCTTCACAGTTTCCATATGGTTTAGAGACTGGCGCAATTTATCTTGTTACGGGTATATTGCAAAAGTAGACTTTGAGGTCACTGGACAAAACTTTCGTTATCAGAAAATCTACGGTAGCTTAAGTCTTCTACTTTGTGTTCCAGTAAGCCTGATGGCCGATGTAGTCAGGATCAGGAAGGTTGGCCAGAATAGCGCGGCGAAGTTTTAGGATGTCCACTTCGCCCTGCTCCTGGTAAAGCACCTTTCCTTCCGGCGATAACAGGACGGTGTAGGGCACGCCGGCTTCCCATTTCGGATCAAAGGCGGCTTGCATGGCATAAGTATCATCGGAGCCAAACATAAGATTGCGGCTCGATGCATGCTGTTTTTGTAATGCTTTCAGCACACCGGCTTTTTCATCGGGCATGTTGCTGGAGACAGTTACCATGTCGAAGTCGCGCAGCCGGTACATGCGGTAGGTCGCTTCCATCTCTGGAAATTCATGAATGCAGGGACCGCACCACGTCGCCCAGAAATTCACAAGCAGCACCTTGCCAGTCGGGTTGGAACGCAGCTTTTTCAGATCGTCCGCAGAGGCAAGTTCCAGGTTGACCGGCTCCGCTTCAATTTTCCTGTCCGCTTCCGCGCGGCTGGATTGCTTGGAGAGCCATTTCGTTGAGCATCCGAACACGCCGGTATGCGCCACGGGAACGGGTTTTCCTGCTAATAGTGCATCAATGGCATTTCGGGCATCTTGCGTTTTCACGAGCGATTCGCGCTGGCTATTATCCACGCGGCCTTCGTAGCGCAGTTTCCGCTCTCCGTCGAAAATAAATACGTGGGGCGTTGCTTTAGGGCCATAGGCGTTTGCTGCCGTTTGCGTGTCGCCGTCGTAGAGGTAGGGGAAGTTGAAACGGCGGTAAGCGGCCCGGATCTTCATGTCCTCCAGGCTGTCGCTAACATCGGTGTAGCCCAGTTCATCGAGCCGGACAGCAGCGGGGTTATTGGGCTCAATGGCTATGAGTGAGACGCCTTTGCCGGTGTAATCGTCCGCCAGTTTCTTGATGCGGCTCTCGTAAAGCTGCGCTGTGGGGCAGTGATTGCAGGTAAAGACGACCACCAGAACTTTTGCCGCAGAGTAGTCGCTTAGTTTGTGAACTTTTCCGTCGATGCCCGGTAGCGAGAACGACGGAGCGGGCGAGCCAAGGGAGAGAGTCTGGTGAGCTTCATCAGCGAAAGCACTCCCGGCCAACAGCAGAATTGCCAGAAAACGCCACATACCTTAACCTCCTCAGTTCCGAGTTGCTTCTTCCATACTGTAGCAATGGCTGTGATGCACAAGCTGTAGGTGATGTAAAGCGGTTTTCGATTGGCCGGAATCCAGTCCCTTCATTCCTGGTTCTGATCCTACGCCCAACATGGAGCAACGCTCAGGCCCCTGAGCAGGCTATGATTGTGGCAGGAATAGCTCTACTCAATGCCAGTGCTATCGCGCTTTCTCTGGGCTATAAAAATCAAAGGAGCCCGCACAATTCACCTTGCTGAGACAGACGAACAGGGCGCCGGCCCACTCGCTGTACCTCTGTGCGGAAAAAGTTGCGGTGCAGCGGATCGCGGCAAAACCGAAAAAACCAAGCAGGTTCGCGCTTCGACGTGCGTAGCATGCTTACGGAAAGCCGGATACGCCGATCCAGAGAAGAAGCGAGGTGAAGATATTCTCAGCATTGCCAAGGCGTTGAAAAATTTCAATCTTCCGCTTGAAGTCTTTCGTGAAGTCCTTCAAGCCGTACTTACAATCAGAGACGAACAGATCCGCTTGCGTGACTCGCAGGAAGGTGCTTAAGTAGACTACCGGTTAATGCCAGTGCGGCATAACACAATTCAAGATATCAAGCATTCCGGTTTTCAGGAAATGCCGGGACGGTGTCCAGAGTTAGATACACTTCTGCTGTTATTAATGCATGGTCTGAGTGAGAGCGGTAAACGGCACATAGTCCTTGCCAGACTGGATCAGTTCCGAAAACTCAGTTACAGCGGTTCCCGTTTACACGGAGCCAACGCTTAACGGGGCTGAGCCGCTTCGTTGGCGGTGGTCCGTTCCCGATTTCTCTCGTTTGTTGGGTTCCGCGCTGGTATTTGTAAATTCGAAGCCATTTTCCCCTTTGTGGCGGGCGGCGCTCATCCCCGCATTCGCCGACGTGAGTTGGGTCTGCAACTCCTGCGCTTCTTGTTCCGCCTTCCGGTGCTTCTGCAGATCGGCCAACTCTTGCGCGTCTTGCCGATACTGACGGCGCAAGCGGCTCTCTTGCAGGTGCAGGTTCTTGAAGTGCTTGGCTTCGGTCATCAGAATGTGCGCATCCAGGAGAGCGGCGCGGACTTGGGGGTCTTCTTCCTCCTCGAACTGGTCGGCGTAACGCTTGCGACCGAGGGCAAACAGACCGAACTCCAGACCAGGAATGCGGTTCAGCCGCCATTGCGTATCGGCCAGGTTTTGCACGAGTTGAGCTTCGCGCTCGCCCACGGGCTGGAGTTCCTGCTGAAAGCGTTCCCCATGCGCTTCGTAGAGAGCGGCGTCTTCACTGGGCAGCAGAACAGTACACCCGGTCAGGCCGGTTTTGACGGCGCTCAAGGAAGATGCGGCTTTCCCCTCCGACGTGGTAGGGCCGGTGCTCAACAGAGCGTTGGCGCGATTGGCGGCGAGGCGGCGCTCGCTGGGCAGGGTAGAAGAAAGGACGGACATCGGGTTATGTGAAACGGCACTCTAGCACACGAAAACGCGCAACTGTCGCCTTCCTGGTCGCGGCCAAAGCGGCAAACGGCCAAAAGAAAGGAGTTGGCGCAATAGAAAAAATTTACAAACGTTGTGATCGGCTCCGGGCCGGTGCCGGATTTCCGTGCGGTTTGCGTTCTCGCCGGAAGAAAGACGCAAGGGGAAAGGCGGGGCAATTCTCGATCAGCTCGAAGCTCCTAAAGGCGTCAATGTGGTTGAAACAGCAAATCAGTTATGAATCACTTGACATCATGAGCATTGGCGTTTACTTGCCAACGCCGTTTCCTGCGGCCTCCTTATGGGTCGAGCGAGATTGCAGTTTCAATGAAAATTGTCGACCAGCATCAGGTCACTCTTGGGCGTCTCGCTCTGGGTGTACAAGAGCGAGCAGCCATCGGGTGAAACGGATAGCCCCGTGCTCCCCGTGTCTCCCAGCGGAAGAATTTCCCAGCTTTTGCGGGATGCAAAGCTGAAAAACTGGAGCGCATAATGTCCTTCCGCATTAGCGCGCGGAATAAAGTAAATCCCTTCGCGCGTGAGCGCGAAATTCAGGAAGGTGACGGAGGGGAGAACGGGTGTTTCTTCGCCGCCATTGACCGGCATCCGCCACAGGCCGCTTAAGCCGATTCGGTCTCCTGCACTAGCGCTCGCCGAGAAGTAGAGAAATGCGCCGTCGGGAGATTCAAAGGAAACGTGTCCACGATGCTTGGTCACTTGCACCGCCTTTCCGCCAGAAGCCAGCATTTTCCAGATTTGCCGTGCTCCGCTGCGATTTGACATGAAGTAGATCCATCGGCCATCCCGCGACCAGCTTGCTGCGCCGTCAATAGCTGGGTTGTTGGTCATACGTTGCGGTGCGCCTCCAGCCGCGCTGATCTCATAAACTTCGAATTGTCCTTCCTTATTGGAATCGTAGACAAGGCGCGTTCCATCAGGCGACCAGCGGGGACTTCCGGTGACGGCTGCCCCCATCGACGTCAACTGCATCGCATTCGAGCCGTCTCGGTCGCAAATCCAAACCTCCATGCTTCCACCGCGGTCGGAACAGAAAGCGATTCGCTTCCCATCCGGGGAGAACTGAGGGTTGATATCCGTATGTGTGGAGGCAATAAGCGAGATTTGCGGGCCCGCCTTGCCGCCGGGCTTGGAAAGATCAGTGCGCCATATGTTTACGTCCGAGGACGTTTGTGAAAAAGCCAAGCGGCCCTGGCGGGAAATCGTCGGATGATCCGTGTGCTCTCCAGCAAAATCGAGCCGGCGTGGGGCGTGCGTTCCGGACACAGTCACGCGCCAGAGGCGAGTATTCTCCCATGAGCCTGAAGCGAAAAGTAGTTCCTTCTGATCGGGAGTCCAAGCGGGACTGGTGGTGAATTGATTTAATGATGTCAAACGTCGCGGTTCTGCCGCGGGTACGAAGCCGGACGAGAAAGGAATCAGATAAAGATCGCTTAATGGTGACGGCGATGTTCGGACGAAAGCAAGCCCACTGCCATCGGGAGCAAAGGCAGGCGCGGCATCGACAGAAGGCCGGAGCGTATGAGAAGTCAATCTTCGTTTTTCGCCAGTCTCAATCGAAAGCAAGAATAAACTAGCCGGCGTAAGTCCGCTCAGGGTGAAGATATTCTCCGGGTCTACATCGCTGAACGCAAGCCATTTGCTATCCGGAGACCATGCTATAGAAGGCTGCATGCGAGGAGACGCGGTTTCGCCTATCTTACGTTCCGGGCCGCCCAAGGCCGGAATCAGAAAGATGCCGCCCCGGACCGGGCTGAGCATTCGCACGAATGCGATGGAGTGACCATCCGGCGACCAGGCGGGACTAAAGTCCTTGGCGGGGTCGGTTGTCAGGCGGAGCGGCTGATCCGTGCCGATTTGCTTCCTATAAATATCGAAGTTGTCCCGCTTCTCGCCATTCCACATGAACGCTACCTCGTTTCCGTCAGGAGAAAAGCTCGGCTGGAGTTCCTGGCCGGGATAGCTCGTCAAGGGAACCGGTGTCAGATACGTGCTTTGAAAGTTACCTCTCGCGGCAATCAACCAGACGACAGCGGCGGCGCTCAGGACCAGGCAAAGCCCGACAACGCTCCAAACCCACCGCTCCCGAGTGATCTGTGCCGGTATGATCACTGTAGCGGCTGGTTTGACATCCGTCAAAGCAGCTACTCCGAGGTCTTGAAAAGCTTGAGGGGGAAGGGGCGTGGAGGTCCATTCGCTTTGCCGACTGTCGAAAGCCGGCACATAGCTCCCCTTGGGGATTGAGATGACGACAGGATCTGTACGGCCCTCCGTCTCGTAATACCGGTTGAGCTTTGCTCGCAGCTTGCCCGCTTCGGTCCGCACGGTGGAGTCGGCGTGAGGATCGTAATCGTCGTGTTTATCAAATACTTCGAGGGCGATGACGTACTCTTTGATTCGTCCGCTGTTCCCTGCCAGCGTTTCCTCTACCACGAATGTAAGAAATCGGCTCATCCGCGGTGAATTTGCGAAGCCTGAGCTGGCCAGAATTTTGTCCAGCTCGACGCGGATGGTGGGACTGTCGATCATAGTCCCCTCCTTCGTTCAACTATTCACAATATTTCACCAGTTGTACAACCCTTGTCAAACGCCGGTCTGACTCCCGAATGCGCTCCGATGCAAGCACCATCTGGGCATGTGGATCAGACATGGAAACGTATTCGCGGTCCTGGCCATTCTCGCGTCGTCGCCTCTAGCGCAAACAGAAACGACCGCCGACAGCACAGTGGTCGCGGCGTCGCACCTTCGAGATGCCGGCAGGCTGCCGGAAGCAGAGAGGCTGCTTCGAAGCGAGCTGGCCAAGCAGCACCAGAATAGCCCTCCTGACCTGCATTCAGCGGACCTCACCAATTTCTTGGGTATCGTTCTGCACGACCAAGGCCATTATCCCGAGGCGGAAGCTTGCTTCCGACAAGCCGCCTCAGAGTTCGAAACAATACTCGGACCGCAGCACCCGCGGCTCGCCACGGCTCTGGCCAATCTCGGCAATTTACTGGCTGAGGAGGACCACTATCAGGAAGCGTACCGCTCCATCCGGAGGGCCATCGACATGGCCTCCCCCATGCTCGGCGAGTGCCACCCGGAAGTGGCTATTATGTTCGGTGACTTAGGGAACCTGTTCCACCGCCAGAAGGAGATCGCCCGCGCTCTTCCAAACACCCGTCGACAACTGGCATGCATGGAGAAACAAGGGACCGAAAGCGTGGAGGTTGGCCGGATACACCACAACCTGGCATCCCAGTATCTCGATGACGGCCAGTACTCACTGGCGCAAGAGCATCTGGACCGCGCGAGTGCGATTTTGGCGAAACGGCTCCCGCCGGATCACCCTGATTTCCTATTGGTGGGGAACACCCGTGTGGCACTCGATTACAAACACGGGCGATACAAAGAGGCCCGGCAACTGGGGCTTTCCTTGATTGAACAAATGCGGAGGAAACTCGGACCCGCGCACCCGTCGCTAGCGGTCATGCTGGCCAACGTGGCCTATGCGGATCAAAAGCTGCAGTTGTATCAGGAGGCGGCCGAATGCTTTCAACAAGCTATCGCCCTCGAAGAACAGGTGGCCAACCCGCAGAACCCGTATGTGGCTGAATGGTTACGCGGCTATGCGGCTGCGCTGAGAAAGACTCATCGGCGGCCGGAAGCGAAAAAGCTCGAGTCGCAGGCAAAAGCGATTCTAGCGAACTCAATGCGATAGATCTACGGAGCCGTCGCACCCAAAGATCCTAAAAATTCGATATTTTAATACGAAAGGAGCGCTCTATGCGATTCATGTTCGCAGTCATGGCCGTAGCCATCACGGCATCCTGTTTCGGACAAACAAACGAGAAGAGCAACGATGGACACGGAACTGATGAACAATCAATCATACAGATTGAACAGGAGATGTTGGCCAGCCTGCTCAAAGGCGACGCGTCAGCCTATGAACGCTATCTCGCTGATACCTGTAGACTCACTGACCCGGATGGAATGGTGATGGACAAGGCGCGATTGCTGAGCGACATCAAATCGGGCGACCTGAAATTTGAATCGTCGAAGCTCGACGATATGCGGGTGCAGGTTTATGGAGATACGGCTGTAGCCACTTACGGCAGCACAGACAAAGGTAGCTACAAAGGAAAAGAGATCAGTGGTCGATTCCGGTGGACGGACGTTTTTGTCAAGCGCGGCGGACGCTGGCAGACGGTAGCGGGACAGGGGACCCGGCTGGCTCAACAGTAGGACGGGTCGAGTGCCGGACTGTGTCGGCTCATCTTAGGCAATCCCACACCCCTGAGATAATATTGTGCTCGCATCTCAGTTTGATAGGATGCTTTCGGATGAATCGCAGAAAAGTGCTGAAATCCGCAGTCGCCGCCAGTCTCGCTCGCCCTGCCCTTCCCGACCCTGAAACGAAAGGCGGCAGGCTAAAACAAGGAGTGTCTTTCTGGACCTATCAGAAATGGTTTAGTCTGGACGAACTATGTAAGGAAGCCGTTCGCATCGGTCTCAAAGGCATCGACCTGGTTACGCCCGATCAATACGCCACGGTCCAAAAGTATGGTCTTATTCCGTCCATGACCTCAGGCACCGATCCGAATACCATTCCCATCGGGCTGAACCGCCTGGAAAATCACGACAGAGTTCTCGCCAGCCTGAAAAACGACATCACCCTTGCCTCGGTCGCCAAGGTTCCAAACGTTATTACATTTTCCGGGAACCGGAAGGGGATGCCGGACAACGAAGGACTTGAAAACTGCGCAAAAGGCCTAAACAAAATCAAAGCGTACGCAGAAGAAAAACAGGTTACGATTAACCTGGAGTTGCTCAACAGCAAAGTCGACCATAAAGACTATATGGCAGACCATTCCGCTTGGGGTATCGAGCTGATGAAGCGCGTCAATTCGCCCCGTATCAAGCTGTTGTATGACATCTATCACATGCAGATCATGGAAGGCGACTTGATGCGCACGATCAAGGAGCATATCGCCTTCTTCGGCCACTTCCATACCGGCGGCAATCCCGGGCGTCACGAACTGGACGGCACGCAGGAAGTAAACTGGAGAGCCGTCGCCAAAGCCATTGCGGATACCGGCTACGAGGGTTTCGTGTCACACGAATTTGTCCCCGTCAACACACCGCCAATCCGCAGCCTGGAGCAAGCCTTCGAAATTTGCAGCGTCTAATGCGGGTCCACCGCCATCTCGGGGCCGTTAAGCGTGAAAAACGATGAGCATTGGGCCTTTCTCCATTTCCAAAAACAAATTTTGAAAGTGGATCTTTTTATCTAGACATATCCAGCAGAATGATGTATATTTTCCTCTCAAATGATTTTCTTCCGGCCTAATCCAGAAATTACATTTCTCAAGAACGCAGGTTACAACGTTATTAGCCTTCCGCGCGCAGACTTGAAACCAAGCAATACGCTCCTGCGAACTGACAACAAAGAACTGACTTTTCTGGGCAATCTAGGCACGATTGCGGAAGGGGCAAAACCCTTGCCTCAGATCAGCACAGATAACATAGCTCCTTCAGGCGTCACGGGTATGCAGAGTAGTTCGCTAGATCTAAAGATCGGCCTAAGCATTTTAGGTAACGTGTTGAAAGCGCTCACAGGAACTAGCCTGGATGTTAACGCCCGATTCAAGAACACGAAATCAGTAACATTCGAGTATAAAGACGTCCTGGAAGACCACATCGAGCTGGATGAGCTGGACGGATTCCTGTCGGCCTCAACGTTTAAACAGAATCTCAATATGGTGCGCTCTGCCTTCGTTGCAAGCAATGTCTTCATCCTTACCTCAGCAATTAAAAGCAAGAGCATTACTGTGAAAACCCAGGGCGAAGGCGGCGTTTCGGGCAACATAGAAGTTCCGGTAATCCAAAACATTGCGAGCGGCAAGTTGGTGTGGATTTTAGTCAGGCAAGTCAAGGGCAAGTTACCTTTACCGGCGCCGCGCCGGTTGTGTTTGGATTCAAAGCGGTCCAAGTATTTACCAATGAGAACGCTAAGTACACAATTTTTAAGCCCGTTTCCAGTGGTACGGTGATAGTCCGCAAAGCTGCGGACATCACGGATAACGACTTGGCATTGCTGAGTTCCGGTGGCCAGGAAGTGTTCCTTGACCTTCAGGAAGACCAACAACCGGCTGCGCACGAAGCGGGTGCGGCCAGGTAGATTTTTACTTGATATAGGCAGTTAAGTATGGCACACCGAGCCATCGTCATTGGCGTTGACGATTATACCGACCAGCCAAGATTAAATCTGAAGGGAGCCGTCAATGATGCCCTTACCGTGGCCGCATGGCTGATCGATGGAGAAGGGGGCCAGGTTCCAGCATCAAATGTAGTGCTTTTAACAAGCCCGGCCGTCACTCTTCCTTCCTCGTGGGATGGTGTTCAGACGGTCGCACCGGCTACTGCCAGCAACATTAATCACCAGTTAAAAGAAATCCCTGCTAAAAGTGCCCAGCCTGAGGACCGCTTCTACTTCTTTTTCGCGGGACATGGTTTAACAGCTCCCAGTGACATTGCCAAAGAAGCGATTCTCCCGGCTGACTACACTACGGATAACCCCGGCGCGGCACTCGGGGTGCATTCTATTCTCGATTGGCTGAAAACCAGTCAATACAATCGGCAGTTTGTTCTCATCGATGCGTGCCGCAACACCCCTTTTGAGAAGCGATTTGCCATCGGAAGATTTCCCTGGATTCCAGAACCCTCCGACAGGCGGCCGCAGGTTGAGCAGTTTGTTTACATGTCCACCTCGCGTGGTCTAACCGCCGCCGAAGTCACGACCCTGGAATCTGCTCAAGCCTCCCGTGCTGGCGTCTTTACAAGCGCGTTAATCGAAGGTCTTCGCGGCGCTGGTGAAGCGAATACTATAATTACGCCACGCACGCTTACGATGTCACGGCGGACCGTCTTCTGGAGTATTTGGTCAACCGCGTCTGTAAACAGATGGAGGCTGTAACTCTCCCGAATGCAGCGAGTCCAGCAGCTTTCCTGCAAACACCAACCAAGTTAGCTGAGCATTTCAGTAATCCCGTGATTGTCTCTATTCCAAGAGACAAAGTAGATGAAGTCACTTTAACTCTCGAAGTCGATCCCGCTCTTGCCTGGGAGGCCACGACGCTGGTAGTTGAACATGACGACGCCGAGATTAAGAGAGTATCCCCACCCCTCACGATTCCTCATCAGATTCTCCTCCAGCCCAAGGAGTACTCGGTAACGGCAAACGCCAATGCATACAAGCCGGAACCGATCCGCCAGCCCTTTACCTCTATACAACAACGTCTCTGCCAGGTTCAAGATGACGGCTGTCGAGCAGGTTGCCGCAGTCCAACCGGCAGCTCAGTCATCCGGCTTGCAACAGAGCCCTGGCTACGCTCTACAAGTTGACCAGCCTTTCAACGAACAGGTGAGCGTGACCCACTCCGCTACTGCGGGAGCCCCTTCGTATACCACAGTTGATACCAGTGGTTCCGGCGCTGCCATGGTTACCGCTTCACGGTCAGTTGCCGCGGGAGCTTCCCAAGCGCCGGAACCCATGGCGGACACTCATCCAACAAACTCGTTATCGACACTGATCGTTCAATCACCTGATGTTTCCAGCGCGCTTGAAATCGAGTATGTCGGCAGCACGCAAGCCAAAATGGGACGCTCACTTATCATGGCTGGGAGCCAGTCCATCACGGCACAGATCGTGCCTGGTCTCTATATTGCTCGCCTCCGCGCGCCCAATGCAAGGTCCGTGGAAAAGCTCGTGCAACTGGCGGCTGGCCAGACTCAAACCGTCGAGCTTCGTCCACCTCCATTGCCAAGCAGCGGGTCCCTCAACAAGCTAGTTGAGGCAACAGGATTCAGCAACAACGGGACCACCATCGGTTTATCCGAGAGCGCTGGACTAGCGTCCCTGGCATGGGTGCGATTATCGACAGTGCTGTCGTCCGCCGCCAACGCACAGGTTTTTCCTCCAGATGGGCTCGAGGCTCGGCGTCTGCGCTCGCTAGGGCTCACTTCTTTGCGGAATCTACTGGCAAACGGCTCGCGAACAGCGCTCCAGGTCGTTTTGGGAGATGAACTGGCGGCCTCAAAAGCCGCAGACTCTTCTGCCGAAGCTGACTCTTCCCTAATCCCTAAACCCATTTACGTGGATTCTACTCGATTGGCGTGTTGGCCTATCGACAAACCAGCCCCCGCTTCCGAAGAGCCGCCGAGTCAAATGCCCAATTTTGCTTTTATCAGCGAGCAGTCCTGGTCGCTGGAACCAGGCTGCTATTGGTTGTCTGTCCGCAACATTGACTACGGCAGGTCTCTTTTTCCCGTTATTGTCTCGCCCGAGCGCGTGACCAACGTCGTCTTTACCCGGAACGAACGCAAAAAAGTCTCGATCTTCGCTTATCAGCTATCTCCGGCCGGCAATCCTCAAAAGGTAATGCAGGCTGAGCGCAAACTGGAAATGGCGCAACGGTACTTCATGAATGGCCAGATGAGCGATGCCGTGCTGCTTTCACAACCAACTTTGTCCGGTACGCCTGATGCTCACCAATTGACCTCTGAAAGTGAGACCGACCCGGTTTCCAATCTTCTCAATGCCTATTTAGTTCTACGCACAATTGAGGCGGAAAAGCAGGAATCTCCGGTGTACGCCTCGAAAGCGCCGACTCTGGAAGCTGCCGCGACGGACCTGATCACTTACTATCCCTTCTTTCCCGATAGTTACGTCGTTGCAGCGGAAGTGCAAGTTCGGCAAGGGAAAATGGATGACGCGAGGCGCACGGCCCTGCAGGCTCTCGGTGCAGGCGTCCCTATATTCGAAGAAGGTTTGCTTCGGCTGTCAAGACTGATTGCTTCTTTTAAGCTGGAACACTCTCGCACAGCTCTCATTGAAGAGGTCATACAACATCGCATTCCGGGCTTGATCTGGACCATATACGTGCCAGAGGAAAAGTCGGCTCAGAATTAACGGCTCTTGTGCCCGGAGCCTTTGACCGTTTCTCAAAACGAATAACTTTCACCCAAAAGGCTTCCGGCAGCAGTTTCGTTAAAGTAACTCCCGTACGGCAACGAGCTTTCTTCCACCATAGGAGCAGGTGCTGTCGTGGGAATAAGAGCCTGACTCGCATCGCTGTGAGACTCATTGCTGGATTTCTGCTCGACCGTCTTCCACGCTTCCAGCAAGTTAGAAAGCAATCCAATGACTTCGATGAGCGGTTGGACGGTCTTCTGCGCGTGAGCTATCAGTAAACGCTGCTGCATGTAGCTGTACAGCCGCTTCAAGTTTGCGCTGATTTCCCCGCCCTTCTGGTGATCCAGCGAAATCATTAGCTCGGTAAGAATGCTCACGGCCTTGGTGATCGCCTTGGATCGGCCCATAATATCGCCGGAGGCGAAGCACTGCTTGGCCTGTTGCACGGCCCCAATCGCGCCCTCGTAGGATCTGGTAACAAGCTGTAATGGGCTTGCTCCCATCATGCTCGATTCAGAATAAGCCGCGTATGGATTCTCTGCCACTGTCCTGTCCTCGCTATTCACATCGGCGAGAAATAAGCGTTTTTAGAGGGTTAAAGTCTCTTTCAAAGACTAAAGTCCTGGTACTTTCTCAGCGATATGGGAGTGAACAGGATTCTGAGGTAGAAATGTTTTCAATTATAGGGATTGTAGTTGTAATCGGTGCCGTCATCGGTGGTTACCTGATGGAACACGGCAACATGAAAGTGCTGGTCCAGCCCGCCGAACTCGTCATCATTGGAGGCGCTGCCATCGGCACGCTGTTAATTGGCAATCCGCTGCCGGTCATTATCAAAATCTTGAAAAACCTGACCGGTATTCTTTCAGGCGGCAAGTACAACAAAACACTTTATATAAACACCCTCAAGATGCTGAACGATTTGTTCTCGCAAGGGCGCAAAGGCGGAATGGTCAGCCTGGAGTCGCACGTCGAGGAGCCGGATAAAAGTGATCTCTTCAAAAAGCATGAGTTTATCGTGAAGGATCACCACGCCCTGACATTTATCTGCGACACCATGCGGATGGCCCTGAGCGGAACCGTGTCACCCCATGACCTGGACCAGATGATTGAGGTGGATCTCGAAGTTCACCACAAAGAGGTCGGTAAACCAGTCAGTGCGCTCACGACCGTGGCGGATGCTCTGCCCGGTTTGGGAATCGTCGCTGCTGTTTTGGGCGTGGTGATCACCATGGGATCGCTGGGCGGTCCGCCGGAAGAGATCGGCCACAAGGTGGCGGCGGCGCTAGTCGGAACTTTCCTCGGTATTCTCCTGTGTTATGGTTTCCTGTCGCCTTTGGCCTCCAACATGACGCACATCAATGAAGCCGAAGCGCAATACTATAACTGCCTCCGAACGGGCCTGATCGCGTTCGTTCGCGGCGCAGCCCCCATCCTCGCGGTTGAGTTCTCCCGCCGGTCCATCCCCGCCGAAGTTCGCCCGAGTTTCAAGGAAATGGAAGCAGCCTGCAAAGGCGAGAAAGCCGCATAGCCATGGCCGCTACCAATCAGCAACCAATCATTATTATCAAGAAAAAGGGCGGGCATGGCGGTCACCATGGCGGCGCGTGGAAGGTGGCTTATGCCGACTTTGTGACGGCGATGATGGCACTATTCATTGTTCTCTGGTTGATGAATGCTAATCCGGATGTCCAGAAAGCGGTGGGTGGCTACTTCAAGGACCCCTCAGGAACCGCTGACAAAACAGGTTCCAAGCTCGCCGGCACGGGCGCGGGTTTGACGGTCACCAAACAAAATATGGAGAAGCTGAAAGAAAAGCTGGAGCAAGCCGTCAAGAAAACTCCTGAGTTTCAGAAGCTGAAAGACAACGTGGAGATGACCATCACCAATGAAGGTCTGCGTATCGAGCTTCTGGAAACCGATAAGGGCATGTTCTTCGAGAGTGGTTCGCCCGTTCCGACGAACACCGGTAAAGACCTGTTGATTCAGTTGGCAAAACAGCTAGGCCCCATGAAAAATCCGCTTTTAATGGAAGGGCATACTGACTCCCTGCCCTACGGGAATAGTGGTTATACAAATTGGGAGTTATCTGCTGACCGGGCCAACGCCGCCCGGAGAATTATGCAGGCCAGCGGATTACAAGCGACGCAGATCGCGCAAGTTCGAGGCTTCGCAGACCAGCATCTTCGCCTTGTGAAAAAGCCGGCAGACCCATCAAACCGCAGGATTTCGATCATTGTTCAATACCCCGACAGTGAACTGGCGCAACTGTTTGAAGATCATAGCGCTTCCAAAGGCGAGAAGAGTCAGAAAAAGAGCACGGGCGGAAAAGAATCCGGCGAAAAGTCGAAAGACGTGAAAGCTACCGAAAAAGCTGCCGCGCCTAAGGAAAGCACCCAACAACACAGTTGAGATGTCGGACGTGCTCGGGACACTCCTGATCAGGGGCAGATAGCTCCTGATCAGGATTTTCTTGGGCTTTCAAACCTGTACCGCCATTCTTGCATTGATTTTCGGCGCTCTTGCCTGGGCATCGCCGGAACAAACAACCTCTCTTGAACAGCAATTGGCTTCGATCGGGGTGCAACGTGAATCGGTACAAAAGCAAGTGGCTTCGGTTCGCAGCACGTCGTTTCGGCCTGTTGTTGTTTCTTCAGCGGTTCGGCCCATTACTATTTCCTCGCCTGCTCCCATTGTGAAGTCTATTGCGGCGCTGGAACCTATTTCACCCTCGCCAGCACTGCCGCAGTTGGATTGTTCGCCGATGGCCGGAGAGCAAGCCGACGACTTGATTAATGCAGCGGCATCGGAGCAGGCGCTTTCTCCAGCCTTGCTGCGCTCGGTCATCAAACACGAATCGGCATTCCGGCCCTGTGCCCTATCGATAGTGGGAGCGCAAGGCTTAATGCAGCTAATGCCCGCAACCGCGGAGCAGTTTGGCGTCACCGATCCGTTTGACCCTCGTCAAAACATCGGAGGCGGCGCAGCCTTTCTCCGGCAGCTTTTAAATCGCTACGGTGGTGACCTGAAGCTTGCCCTGGGCGCGTACAACGCCGGAATCGGGCGCGTCGAGGCCATAGGAGGCATTCCGGATATAGGGGAAACCCAGCATTATGTGTCCAGCATCTTGGAAGACTTGGGCATGACCGGGGGAGACGAAGCGGCCGAAGAACAGCCAATCGCTGAACCAGTGACACCGAAAAAAGAGGATTTCCGCCAGATTACCCTACAACTCTCGCTCGATCCAAAACAGGCAACGAAGAGTTCAGTCCAGCTTGCAGTAGGCAATTGATTTTCATCTGCGCTACGATTTGTCAGACAGATATGAAAAGCGCAGCCATATTGCAGCAAATCAAAGATATTGCGATCGTTCCCATTGTTCGCACCCCTGATGTTGAATCGGCGGTACGAGCCGTCGAGGCCATGGACGAAGGTGGAATTCCGTGCGCCGAGATCACCATGACCGTTAAAGGCGCGATCAAAGCTCTGGAACATGTTGCCGATCGCTTCGGTGACCGTATCCTCCTTGGGGCGGGAACCGTGTTAGACCCCGAAACCGCTCGGGCTTGTATGTTAGCGGGAGCAAACTTTTTTGTTACGCCAAGCCTGAACCTGCGAACAATCGAGTTGGCAAAACGCTACTCGAAACCAATCTTTCCGGGCGCTTTAACGCCCACGGAAATAGTAAATGCCTGGAGTGCGGGAGCGGACGGCATTAAAGTCTTTCCGTGCAGCGCGCTCGGAGGCGCTAAATACATCAAAGCTCTGAAAGGCCCTTTCCCCGATATCGAATTCGTACCTACCGGCGGGGTGAATCTCGATACAGTCTCCGATTTTCTGGCCGCCGGCTGCAGCGCCGTAGGTGTCGGCTCCGAGTTAGTCGACGCAAAATTAGTAGCCGAACGCAAATTCGATGCCCTGGTAGATCGCGCTCGACAATTCCGCCAAAAGATAGCTGACTTCCAGAACAAAGGCAAATAAAAGCAGGAAAAACTCAAAATCCCCGGCCAAAACCGACATGCAAAGCTAGCAACTTGCTGAAGCTTGAAGGTTTTTTCGCTAGAACCGCCATGGCATGCTCGCGGAGACGCGCATGTTCGCCCATTAGCAATAAACCTGTGGCCATCAATGTCGGACGCCGCATAATGGCCGCGTGCCGCCGCGCATATTGCCGCAAATTACCAATCGCCAGTGCCTCCGCCAATGCCGCCGCCTGCTGAAACGCCAGCCCAATTCCCTGCCCCGTGATCGCATCCACGGTTCCCGCCGCATCTCCCGCCAGCGCCACATTACTCTTATAAATTCGCCTGACCTTACGCATTGCGGTAAGCGCGCCCCGCATACGGCTCGTCGGTGCGGCATTGCGGACTCGATCCGCTACTTCCGGAAACAATCGCAGCAAGTCATCGAAGCGAGCCTGTTTATCTCGCGTGAGAAAAGCCACCGAAACTTCTTCTGGACCAATTGGCGTGATATAGCACTGGCAGTGCTCGCCCCAATGCACATCAACATAGTTGGACCACGGTTTGACGGCAAAGTGTTGGCGTACTCCCAGGCGTTCACGGCTCCAAACAAAGCCGTTCAAACCGATGAGTCGTCTGACATGGGAGTTCAAACCGTCCGCCCCGACAATCCACCGCGCCTGAAATCTCGTATCTCCGCAGATAACCATGTTCGGGTCTAACCCGCGGACCGGAGAATCCCAATGTATTTCAACACCGGCGGATTCCGCGCGTTCAACCAACCTGCCGTGCAATGTTGTGCGACGAACACCAAGCGCTAATCCTTCAGGAAACTCTGCTTCCACTGTGCGGCCGCGTTGCAGAAAACGGATTCCCTTAAACTGGATACCGTCCTCCGTATTCAAATGAATTCCCAGTTTGCTTAAGGCAGCAAGGGAATCCACCATTAAGCCTTCCCCACAAGCTTTGTCAAGGGGCGGATGGCTTGCTTCCATCACAGCAACATGTAGCCCTCTGCTACGGGCCGTCAGAGCTACCATCAGCCCGGCGGGCCCCCCTCCGACTACGGCTACATCGTACTGCTTCACATCGTTAAACCTATTCATGAGTCTACAAACCCAGTTCGCAGGGGCGCAAATTCGGCATGCTGGAAAAACTCCTCTGGATCTGATTTTCCCGCGAGATACACTAGCCTTTGGCCTCAAACGATTTGGCTGTACCGTTTGAGTTCTCTATCCATTTATGAAAATTCACGAGTACCAAGCGAAGGCGATTCTTGCCAAATACGACGTTCCTGTTCCACGCGGGGAAGTTGCTTATACGGTAGAAGAAGCTGAGGTGGTTGCCAGGAAGATTGGCGGCAGTGTTGTTGTTAAGGCGCAGATTCACGCGGGTGGTCGCGGCAAGGGTGGTGGCGTAAAGGTCGCTAAAAATTCAGATGAGGCGGTCGAAATCGCTAAAAAAATGCTGGGCATGACGCTGGTTACCCACCAGACTGGCCCGGAAGGACGGGTTGTGCAGCGATTGTTGATTGAGGAGACTTTGCCGATTGAACGGGAGCTGTACCTTGGCATTGTGCTTGACCGCGCTACCGGCCAAAACGTCTTTATGGCATCGAGAGCGGGCGGTATGGATATTGAGGAAGTAGCGGCCCATACGCCAGAGTTAATTTTGAAAGAAGCGCTGCTGCCCGGCCAAACCTTACAGCCTTTCCAAGCTCGGAAGATTGCGTACGGACTCGGTATCCCTGCTAAAAGCGTGAACGCAGCGGCAGCCGCCATGACCTCATTGTCGAAAGCCTACGACGCAATTGATGGCTCGTTGGCGGAGATTAATCCTTTCATCCTGACCAGCGACGGCAAAGTTTACGCGCTCGATGCCAAGATCAACATTGACGATAATGCGATCTACCGCCATAAAGATCTGCATGAACTGCGGGATTTGAACGAAGAAGATCCGTTGGAAGTGGAAGCTTCGCGCTTTGGCCTGAATTACATCAAGCTCGACGGCAATATCGCCTGTATGGTCAACGGCGCGGGTCTGGCCATGGCGACGATGGACATTATCAAATATGCGGGGGGCCGACCAGCTAACTTCCTCGATGTCGGCGGCGGCGCCAGCGCGGAACAGATTAAGAATGCGTTCCGTATTTTGCTCTCTGATGCGAGCGTGAAAGCCGTTCTGATTAACATCTTTGGCGGCATTTTGCGATGCGACACGCTGGCCAATGGAGTGGTTTCCGCCGCGGGTGAGCTGGGAATTAAGATTCCGGTAGTGGTCCGGATGGAAGGAACAAACGTCGAGCTAGGGCAAAAGATCCTGACGGAATCGGGCTTTAACTTTACCGTGGCTGATGGAATGAAAGACGCTGCCGAGAAAGTAGTGAGGCTGGCACAATGAGCGTACTCGTAAACGAAAACACCAAAGTTTTATTTCAGGGCTTTACCGGCCGCGAAGGCACGTTCCACGCCGAGCAAGCAATCAAGTATGGCACGCAGGTGGTTGGTGGAACCACTCCCGGAAAGGGCGGACAGAAGCATCTCGATCGTCCCGTCTTCAACTCGGTTGACGAGTGCGTGAAAGAGACAGGCGCTGATGCTTCCGTGATCTTCGTTCCTCCGCCGTATGCCGCAGATGCCATCATGGAAGCCGCCGATGCGGGCCTTGCTCTGGTGGTGTGTATCACGGAGGGCATTCCGGTCAACGACATGGTTCGTGTTTGGGCCTATCTCAAAATGAAGCCTGGAACGCGTTTGGTTGGTCCAAACTGTCCAGGCGTCATTACGCCCGGTAAGTGCAAAATCGGTATTATGCCCGGCCATATCCATATGCCGGGTCATGTCGGCATTGTTTCTCGCTCCGGCACTTTGACCTATGAGGCGGTGGGGCAGCTTACTCATCTCCAAATCGGCCAATCAACGTGTATTGGCATTGGCGGCGATCCCATCATCGGCACGAGCTTTACGGATGCAATCAAGCTGTTTAACGAAGATCCGGATACGCACGCCATCATCATGATCGGTGAAATCGGCGGTAATGCGGAAGAAACGGCTGCTGAGTACATCAAGGCTCATGTAAAGAAGCCGGTAGTTGGATTTATAGCCGGTCAGACCGCGCCGCCGGGCCGACGCATGGGGCATGCGGGCGCAATCATTTCGGGCGGTTCGGGAAAAGCGGAAAACAAACTAACCGCTATGGAAGACGCAGGCATTATCGTTTGCCCGTCTCCGGCCCTGATGGGTGAAAAGATGCAACAGGCACTGAACGGAAAGAAAAGCTGAATGGCATTTGAACGAACTTTTGCAATGATTAAGCCCGACGCGGTAGCGAACCGGCACGTGGGCGAGATTCTGGCTTTTGTTGAAGAGAGTGGATTCCAGATTGTCGGGATGAAGATCCGGCGCATTGCGCGGCATGAGGCGGACGCCTTTTACGCCGTGCATCGGGAACGGCCGTTTTTCAAGGGACTCGTGGAGTTTATGACGGAAGGCCCAGTGGTCGTGATGGTTTTGCAACGGGAAGATGCCATTGCGAAGTGGCGCGAGATTATGGGGGCTACCAATCCGACTAATGCGGAAGAGGGAACGATCCGGAAGCGTTTTGCTGAAAATATTGAGCGGAACTCCGTTCACGGCTCAGACGCTCCGGAAACGGCGGCGGTCGAGATCCCCTTCTTTTTCAGTGCTTCAGAGCTACTTTAGATTTTTGGCAGGGTTTTCCGTCTACAAAGAGGGGCAGGGCTAACCCACCCCTCTTTGTGATCTAAGTTACAGCTAGGCTACTTTTGCTTCCAGCGCCGGGGTCTCCAACGCATTAGCCAGAGCCTTCTTAGTTTTCTCAGCGAGATTGCGGAGGCGAGCATGCTTGGGTCGGCTTAAACGTTTTTCAACACTCCGCCGGGCGCGCAGCAGACGAATCCGTACAGCCGTTTCCGACCATCCATGCTGACGGGCAATCTCCTGCACTTTATATCCTTCAATGTAATGACCTTCTAAAACGGCACGGTCATTCGGCTTGCAGTCGTGGAGAATACGCTTTACATCAATCGCGGCCACGTTCATGCGAGGCGGCGCTTGCAGTTCTGGTAGGGTTTGCGTTTGGGGCTCACGGCGTAAGAAAGTCCTGTGAATATTAAGCGCAATGCTGTTGGTCCAGGTCAGCACAAGGTTCGGATCGCGAAGCTGTTCACGGCGCTCCCAACCTTTCGCCCAAGCGGCCTGTGCGGTATCAAGTGCGGCGTCGTAAGGAAGACCTCGCGACACTAAAAATCGCACCGTTAAATTAAATCCTTTTTGATAAGCCTTGCCGTATTCTTCATTTGTCATTTAGTCCACCGCTCCTCAAATCTTTCTTCCTGCTTGCGCAGGGGTTGATGACCTGTTGCGATCATCTTCGAAGTCTGTACTACTCTCACTTCCGGGTGAGTTATAGGCAGTTTTTATGCCAAGAGATGAATCCGAGTAGCAGGCAGCACTTCCGATAATAGCTAAGTGGCACAAAACATTAGGTTTGGGTGTGCCAGCAGCCTTGTTTAGGGGTCTTAAAGCACGGTCCGGTATAAGCGACACCCACAGTGAGAGGTGCAAAAATTTCCCCTTATGGACGCGAATGTACGAAACCTTTTCACGCTAGAAGAAATTACACCTATCAAAGGTGAACAATGAGGATCAAATAAAAAAGCTCCGCTTTTCCACGGAGCTTTTGGAGAGGTTGGAACTGAGAGCTGCTTATTTGTCCGGCGTTTGGTGAGTTGAGGACTCCACTTTATTGGCTTCCTCCGCCCCGGCCTTCAGGCTTTCCTTAAAAGAGCGAATGCCTTTGCCGAGTCCCTGCCCCAACTCCGGCAGCTTCTTGGGACCAAACGCAAACAACGCCACCGCAAGAATAATTAGCAAATGCTGCGGCTGCAATAATCCTTCAAACATTGAAAATCTCCCCGACGAAGTGCTTGCTGCCGCTTCGGTCGCTCTGGTTTTTCCTAGTACTAGTATATGACAAAAGAAACAACCTTTTCATCCATATCTTTGCTCCTTATGCGGTTGACATCCACCCGAGCCTCGGCTATATTTCTGAAGTACTGAAGTATCAATAAGTTGAGGCAGCCAATTCAGATTGTTTACATGCTCCCCGAGGGAGGTTCTGCTTATTACTTCCCGCTAGGGTGCGCCCCAACGTAGGAATCCAACCACTCATGGCCGGTCCATCTAACGAGTATCTGGAGATACCTGGAAGCGCCGATAGCGCGGATTATCAGGCGTTTCTCGACGATTACAGCCGTCATTTCACAACAGACAACCGCGAAGTCCTGCAAGGACATGTGCTGAGCGTGTCCGAAAAGGAAGTCATTGTTGATATTGGGCGGAAGAGCGAGGGACTGGTACCGGCATCGCAGTTTTCGTGTGTTGACGGCAAACCCGCGGTTCATCCAGGCGACACGATTGAAGTGATGTTCGACCGGACCGGCGAACAGGTGGAAGGCTATATTCTTCTCTCTTACGAGAAAGCGCATCGCCTTCATATCTGGGATGATCTGGAGAAGGCTACGGCCGAGGGAACGCCGGTTGTTGGCAAAGTAGTGAATAAAGTAAAGGGCGGATTGGCGGTGGATATTGGAATTATTGCTTTTCTGCCGTCCTCGCAAATCGAATTGCGGCCGCTTCACAATCTCGACCAGTACGTAGGCCGCGAGCTTCCCGTGCGGATTCTCAAGCTGAACCGCCGCCGGGGAAATGCCGTGGTTTCGCACCGTGTTCTTCTCGAAAGCGAGCAACTGGCCCGTAAATCAGAAGTTTTAGCAAACCTTCATGAGGGGGCGGAAGTTACCGGCGTTGTCAAAAACCTGACGGATTACGGCGCGTTCGTGGATTTGGGCGGGATTGACGGACTTTTGCACGTCAGTGATCTCAGCCACGGCAACGTCACGCATCCATCGGCGGTGATTCAGGTGGGCGATCAGATTACGGTGAAGGTCCTGAAGTTTGATCGCGAGAAAGAGCGCATTTCCCTTGGCTTGAAGCAGATGCACCCCGATCCTTGGCTGGACATCGAGGCGCGCTACCCACTGGGGCACCGCGTGATTGGCCGGATTGTCAGCGTGACGGATTATGGGGCATTTGTGGAGTTAGAGCCGGGCGTGGAGGGGCTGATCCATATTTCGGAGATGACCTGGAGCCGCCGGATGAAGCATCCGGCCAAGATTGTCAAGGCTGGGGACGAAGTGGAAGCGGTGGTTCTCGATATCAAGCCGCGGGATCGCCGCATTTCTCTTGGGATTAAGCAGTTGGAGGCGGACCCGTGGACCACGGTGGCGGACCGGTATAGTATTGGTTCGGTTGTGGAAGGGCGAGTTCGCAAGTTGGCTGACTTTGGCGCGTTTATTGAGATTGAAGAGGGCGTGGACGGTTTGGTGCATGTCTCCGATATGTCCTGGACAGCGCATGTGAAGCATCCTTCGGAGGTCGTCAAGAAAGGACAGATCGTGCAGGCTGTCATCCTGAACATTGATGCTCCGAACCGGCGATTGTCGCTTGGCATTAAGCAGCTTCAGCCGGATGCTTGGGAAACGTTCTTCCGGACTCGCCAAGTGGGTGATCTGGTAAAAGGGCGCGTTACTCGCGGAGCGGCTTTTGGGGTATTTGTGGAGTTATTGCCGGGCGTGGAGGGGCTTTGCCATCGGAGCGAAATTGCCTCCGAGCTTGGTGGCCGAAGTAGCGCGCGTCAGGCAGGGAGCGAGGAACCGGCGCTGCCGGTAGGCCAGGAGTTTGAATTTAAAATCATCAAAATGAACGAAGCGCAAAAAAGGATTGGATTGAGCCAGCGCGCCATTACCGATGACGACGAACGGAACCGGTTGCAGCAGTACAAGCAGCAGGCGGCGGCGGCAACCTCCACAGTGGGCCATGCGATTAAACAGCACAAACGGGAAGACAGGAATCAGGAGCGAGAGTAAGGCAGCTATGACCAAAGCTGAGCTGATTGAGGAAGTGTCAAAAGTGGTGGAGATGACCCGCAAGGATTCGGAGACAATCGTAGAGACCATCTTCGACAGCATCGTGAATAGCCTGCACAAAAGTGACAAGGTCGAGATTCGCGGGTTCGGAAGTTTCCGCACCCGCCAGCGGCAGCCGCGCGTGGGCCGTAATCCCAAGACGGGATCGCGGGTGGAGGTTCCTTCGAAGCGCATTCCGTACTTTAAGCCGAGCAAGGAGTTACGCGATCTGGTGAATGGCGCGGAAGCAGCGGGACAGCCTCCTCAGGATGTTCTACCGGCGCATGCTCCTCCCTCGGAAGAGATGCCAGCCACGCCATTGGCAGGTCACGACGATACGACTCGGTATCATTCCTAGCTTTCTGCTCTTTCCGCGATGGAATATTTGTGGACGCCGTGGCGCTCCACCTACATGAAGGAGAAAAGGGATAAGACGAAGTGTATCTTTTGTGAGGCTGCTGCGAGCACGGAGGACGCTCAGAATTTAGTAGTGTATCGCGGGCAGTTTTGCTTTGTCATTCTCAACCGGTATCCCTATACCAGCGGCCATTTAATGATTGCTCCGTACCGGCATGTTTCCCGGCTGACGGCGGTGGATGAGGCCACCACGGCGGAGATGATGCAGTTTGTTCGTGGGGCGGAAACGGCAATTCAGGAGTCCTATTCGCCGGATGGGTTGAATATGGGAATGAACTTGGGCGAGGCAGCAGGCGCGGGAATTGAGCAGCATATTCATCTGCATGTGCTGCCCCGGTGGAAGGGCGATGCCAACTTCATGACCAGCGTGGGCGAGACACGGGTCATTCCCGAAACGCTGGAAGAAACGTACCGGAAGGTGCGGGAAGCGTGGAGGAAGTTGGCGGGGTGAGGGGCATCCTTACATTAAAGGCTTGCTGCTTTACGTATATTCAAGAAATTTTTGTACTGGTTTCCAGTTCTGCCCTTAGAGTGGCTCCAGGAGACTGTCGAGCAAGAGAACAGTGCTCATGCCTCTCATTATGAGTGGTAAAGCAGAACAAGGTTACTGGATGGCTTGACCATCTTAGCGTGCGAAGGGTTATTAACTTGGTAAGAGTAGGACTAATTCTGCTTGATTACCATCCGAATTCAAGAGAGCCGGTCCACACGTATGTGATCTTCTAGTAGGAATCCAGATTCTCCCGCCCAGGAGGCTCGACAAGGAGATTGTTTTGAGAATGTTCTTGCTGATGTTCGCTGCAGCCATGGTTCTGCAAGCGCAAGAGACAAAGGTTCGCGTGATCGCCTTCGGGGCTCATCCCGATGATTGCGATATCCGAGCGTCCGGGACTGCCGCCCTGTTTGCCTCCTTAGGTCATGCAGTTAAATTTGTGTCTGTCACGAACGGCGATGCGGGGCACCAACGAATGAGCGGCGCCGAATTGGCGGCGCGAAGGCTTAAGGAAGCCAAGGAATCGGCACGACGCCTGGGGATCGATTATGACGTGTTGAACAACCACGACGGAGAATTACTCCCCACGCTGGAGGTCCGGCAGCAGATTATTCGTGAGATCCGGGCGTGGAATGCGGACATCGTGATGGCACCGCGTCCCAACGACTATCATCCCGATCATCGGTACACGGGTGTTTTGGTCCAAGACGCTGCTTATATGGTGGTCGTGCCCAGCGTTACGCCGGATGTAGCGCCTCTCCGCAAAAACCCCGTTTTCCTCTACTACGAGGATCGATTCCAACGACCCAACCCGTTTCGCCCGGATATCGCGGTAAGAATCGATGACGTTATTGATAGGAAGATCAATGCGCTTGATTCCCACGTCTCGCAATTTTATGAATGGCTGCCCTGGGTAGACGGCAAACTGAATGAAGTGCCTCACGATCCGGCGGAGCGTAAAGCGTGGCTCAAGCGCGAGAGGAGCCGAGCTGTGAGTCCGGAGGTTCGAGCCTCACTTGTGAAATGGTACGGCGCCGAAGGAGGGAATGCCACTCAGTATTACGAAGCGTTTGAGATTTGCGAGTATGGAGTCCAACCGGAGGAAGCACAAATCAGAAAGTTGTTTCCGATGCTTCGGTAATGCAACCCACAAGAGCCAGCCCGTCCATGATTAACCTAAAACCGAAGCCTCCTTCGTCTGTACTCACCCCCCAAATTGGGCTGCTTCCGGCACTCTCGACGAATGTGCTGAATATGGTGGGGATTGGCCCTTTTGTCACGATCCCTCTTGTGATAGGAGCCATGGGCGGCCCACAGGCGATCATGGGCTGGGCAGCGGGCGCGCTGATTGCTCTCTGCGACGGACTGGTATGGGCAGAGCTGGGCGCAGCTTTGCCGCATGCCGGAGGATCGTACCGCTACCTGCGCGAAGCCTACGGTCCCGCGACCTGGGGTCGTTTTATGAGCTTTCTTTTTTTGGGCCAGACGATTATCTCCGCACCGCTCACCGCCGCGTCGGGCGGAGTCGGTTTTGCCGAGTATGCCACCTACCTCCTCCCGTCTCTTTCCTACTGGCAAGCCAGGGCAATAGCGATTGCCGTCTGCCTGCTTGCCACCTTCCTTCTGTACCGAAACATTCGCGCGATTGGCCAGGTGTCAATGGTTCTCACAGCGGCGCTGGTAGCCACGATGGGCTGGATCATTCTGGCCGGCGCTACTCATTTCCAGGCGCGGCTCGCATTTGATTTTCCTCCGGCTGCCTTTCATCTCTCCCGTGAGTTTTTTCTCGGTTTGGGTTCGGCCACCCTGCTCGCGATGTACGACTATAGCGGATACTTCAACGTCTGCCTGATCGGCGCGGAAGTGAAGAACCCGAGCCGCAATATCCCGCGCTGTATTCTGCTTTCCATTGTTCTGCTGGGCTTCTGTTATGCAGCCATGAGCGTATCGATCATCGGCGTTTTGCCCTGGCGGGAAGTGGCACAATCGAGAGCCGTTGTCTCGGATTTCGTCCAGCGCATCTCGGGACCGGGTGCAGCGCGTCTGATGACAATCCTCATTTTGGTTGCAGCCTTTGGGTCCGTGTACAGCGTTTTATTGGGGTACTCACGCGTTCCCTACGCGGCGGCTATAGACGGCCAATTCTTCTCCGTTTTCGCCAGAGTGCATCGCACCAAGCGCTTTCCATCCTTCTCTGTTTTGGCGATGGGTATCGCTTCGGCAGTAGCGTGCTTGCTTTCGCTAGGCGCCTTAATTAAGTCTCTCATCGTCCTTCAGATTCTGACGCAGTTCATGGCGCAGTGTGTGGGCGTGATTTTAATACGCCGGTACCGGCCGGATATTCCGAGACCCTTTTCCATGTGGCTGTATCCTCTGCCGACCGCCATTGCTTTACTCGGTTGGATTTTCATCCTGACCTCGAGCGGCATCCCGTATGTAGTGGCGGGATTGGCGAGTGTAGCATTCGGCTTCGCGGTATTTCTGGCGTGGACGCGCCGGTGCCGGGAATGGCCCTTTAAAGCTACTTGAATCCGGCAATCACTTCGGGTTCCTTGAAACTGTAGAAACTCCCGCCTTACTCCGCAGGCACAAACAGAAAGCCAACCGGAGAGGGTGTTGGGAGTTTCTGCCCCGTGGGAGTCAGCCTCCCAGTGCCAGGATCAATCTTAAATACCAAAAAATAATTTGCCTTCTGGTCTCCAACGAGCAAAAGCTTTCCTGTCGGATCAAACTCAACTCCGCGAGGAAACGTGCCGCCGCTTTCCGCAAGCTGCACCTGTTTCAGCGTGCCATTACTTCCATCAATTGCAAAAACGCCAATGCTTCCTACCCCGTGTCCGGTCACATCACGATTCGACGCATACAGAAACTTGCCCGCCCGGTCAATTAAAATCTCCGCCGCGCCATCTGCCTCCTTCCCGTTCCCCAAACTCGAAATTGCCTGAATCCGCTGAAAACTCGCGGCGGCGGGATCATGCTTGAACACCGTCACCACCGACTTTAGTTCATTGATCACATAAGCGAACTTCTCATCGGGACTAAACACCAGATGCCGCGGCCCGAGCCCCGCCTCCTCTTTGGCAAACGCCGGGTGATGCGGCGTGACGTTGCCCGCAGCGGCATCCAACTGATAAATCCGAATCTGATCCAGCCCCAAATCCGGCACATAGACAAACCGGTTGTTTTTTGAAAGGACGATTTCATGCGCATGCGGACCCTCCTGCCTCTCCCGATTCACGCTCGACCCTTGCGCCGTCAGCAGCGCGGATCGTGTGCCAAGCCGTCCATCAGACTCAATCGGGAACACCGGCACGCTTCCCGTCCCGTAGTTAGCCGCCATCACCACCTTGGAAGTGTGATCCACCGCTAAATGACAAGGCGCAGTGCCCCCCGCAGATTGCCGGTTCAGGAGAGTGAGATGTCCGCTCTTGCCATCGATCCGGAAAGCCCCAACACCCCCGTCCTCCTTGCCTTCCAGCTCACTCACGGCATAAAGATACCGGTGCTGGGGATCACTCGCCAGAAACGAAGGATTCTCGATCTCCCCCACCAATCCCAAAGGATCAAATTTAACGTTATCGGAATCAAACCGATAAGCATGGATGCCTTTTCCATATGACCCTACATATAGGAAATACTTCGAATGATGGTTGGAGTGTTGATTTGCGGACATGAAGATAGCAGTAGCGCCTAAAACTGTAGATAACAGGAACTCGATTCGCATTACACGACTATAAGGTAAGGAGATATCCCATTGAGAGCACTATTACTGGCTCTCCTCCTAGGCATTCTTGTCGGAGGACCATTTGAGAATAACCAGGATATCGGAATAACCTCAAAGCCCGGTACCGCTGAGTACAACACAGCAACCCGAGTCTATCAAGTTACCGGGGGCGGCGCCAACATTTGGGCCAAGCAGGACGCCTTTCAATTCGTTTACCAGAAAGTCTCCGGCGATGTGACCTTGAGCGCCGATGTGCATTTTCTCGGCGAAGGCGTGGAGCCACACCGCAAACTCGCCTTGATGATTCGCCAGAGTCTCGCGCCGGATTCCGCCTATGCCGACGTTGCGGTTCACGGCGATGGCTCAACCTCTCTGCAGTATCGTCCCAGCGCTGGAGTCGACACCTCGGAATTCCGCGCCGCCATGAAATCGCCGACACACCTCAGCATCACTCGCCACGGCCACGAATTTTCGATTTCCGCCAGTGACGTGGGCGTGGCTCCCGCCGCCACCGGACCCGTCATCGTAACCATGCGAGACCCCGTGTATGTAGGTCTAGCCGTTTGCTCGCACAACGCCGACGTCCTGGAAACGGCTGCTTTCTCAAACATAAGATTGGTTGCAAAATAGTGCTTATGATGAAGCACCTCTTCCCGTCCGCGCCAATTGATAACGGAACATCGCGGCGAACGGCTCCCAAACTGGTGAATTTAGCTCCTCAATCGTGGCTTTCATCTTGCGCTGCCAGTTGGGATATTGCGCCGTGCTGCCCGGCAGGTTCTGTTGCTCAGTCTCCTTCGTAAAATCCTCCTGGTTCAGCAGCAAAATCATCGATGGAACCTGCGCCAAATACCCAACCACCGCGTTGTGAAGATCGCTATCCACCTCCGGCGCCTGCGCCGCATCACGCGGATACCAATGCGGCAGCAATTGCTCTTCGTGCAGCACATCAAGCATGCGCTGCTTTTCCCGCTTGCGGTCTTCAATCTGGCCCCAATAGCCGCCTTCATCGACCAAGCCCGCAGCCTTGCGCGCCTCAATATCCCGGAACTTCCAGAAGCCTGCAATGGTCGGCAAATCATGCGTGCTCGACGCCACTAAAGCCTGCCTCGGATACTCATAGCTCTTCTTAAAAGCCTTTGTCTGATGATTCTTTTCAAAAAAGAAAAGCCGGTAACTCAAAATGCCAAACCGCGCCAGCGCCTCCCGGATCTCATCCGTCACGGTCCCAAGATCTTCGCCAATTACAACATTTTCACTCCGCACGCTTTCAAGCGCCAGAATGCGCAGAAGGTCCGTTGCATTATCCCGCACATAAATTCCATCAGCCGGCGTATACCCATCTGGAATCCAGAACAAGCGGAACAACCGCATCACGTGGTCGATCCGCAACGCGCCGCCTAATTTGACGATCTTGCGGATACTCTCGCGATAAAGCCGGTAACCGTTGTCCCGGTGCGCCAGCGTATTCGGAGGCGGAAAAGCCCAATCCTGCCCGGTCGGAGAAAAATCATCCGGCGGCGAACCCACTCTGCATCCCTGTACGTAAAACTCGCGATGCGCCCACAAATCCGAGCCGCAATTATCGGTAGCGACGGCCAAATCATGATACAGGCCAATCGACATTCCAATCTCTTTCGCATGCTGCTGCGTTGCCCCTAACTGCTCCTCTAACACAAACTGTACGTACTGGTAAAACTCGACTGAGCGAGAGTGCTCTTTCGCAAAAACCTTACGAGCATCCGAATCAGGCGATTGGTACTCCACCGGCCAATCCCGCCATGTCCAGCGGTTTCGATCCTGTTTGTGAAGCGTCTCATCCAAAGCGCAATAGAGGGCAAATTTCCGCAGCAGATCTCCTTCGGCATCACAGTAATCCGCAAACGCTTTGGCCCGCTTCGGATGCTTTGCCCGCCCTCGCAAGAATTCACGGAATAATACCTTCAGAAAGCGCCTTTTGAGCTTGTCAATTTCGCTGTACTCCACAAACTCCGCCTTTCGCAGAGCAAGAAGTTTCTCCTGTATGCGTGCTGATCGAAAAATGCTTTGAGCGCACGCAGATTCGGCAAACTCCGGCACGCCTTCTACATCGATGTAGAGCCAATTCTTGTAAAAAATCGAGAGCGGCAAATACGGGCTCGTGTTATAAGGCACGCGGTTGTGCAGCGCATGCAGCGGATTCAGCCCAATGAAACTGAATCCAACCTGGTTGTGCGCCCAATCAATCAAGCTACGTAAATCAGCGAAATCACCACAGCCCCAATTCCGGCATGACCGGAGCCCATAAAGCGAAACATTGAATCCGGCGGTTCGACCATCTTTCGTCAATTTGTCCGGCAAATAAGCCCGATCAGGGCAAACAATCAGATTGGTTTGGGCCAAGACCTGGTCATTTAACTTGACGTGCAATTCGTGATAACCAAGTGGAATTTCACTTGGCAGTTGCAGCTTGTAACGCTTCCAACTTCGCTCGCCTGCCATTAATTCCTGAATTACCCGCAATTGCGCGGTTTCCAAACTTCCCCGTAGGCGCTCGCCACCCTCAAGAGCTATTTCAAATTCAACGGAGCCAGTTAAATCTGCCTGAAGCGTCAACGGAACAACTTGCTCGGACACGCTGATAACAGCCGTTTTGGGCAGCGCTGACGCCGCATTCTCCTCAAACTGCCTAAGTCGCTGGGCATCCAAGCTTTCTTTGCTCCTAACGTCAAAGCCCAGGGATTCCAGAATCTTTCGTCGCACATCGGAGGTAGGTTCGTGCCGTTGGTGAAGAATGTCCCAATATTCACGGTCAATTCCGCACTCGTCCGCGGCTTTTAAAAGTGCGTCGTCGTAATTCGCTGCTTTATTAAATTGCATTTGCAAGGTCGTCACTAAAATTTTAGGCTGCGGGCAAATCAAATCAACATGCGACAATTTTCTTATGGGCGATTCAGAAAAATTTGAGATTAGCCAGCCGCCAGAGCTCTTTGCCCGAATGGATGAGGACGAGAGCGCAGGGTTTCACGAAACTGTTATTACTACAACTCTTGACAGTGCCCTTAACTGGGCTCGTAAAAATTCGCTGTGGCCCATGACGTTCGGCTTAGCCTGCTGCGCGATTGAAATGATGTCAATGATGGCGCCGCGTTATGACGCTTCCCGATTTGGCGCTGAGGTATTTCGAGGGTCTCCGAGGCAATCGGATTTGATGATCATTGCCGGTCGTGTATCGAACAAAATGGCCCCTGTGATCCGGCATCTCTACCGTCAAATGCCGGAACCGAAATGGGTTATTTCCATGGGCGCGTGCGCTACATCCACGGGCGTCTTCAGCAACTATGCATTGGTGCCGGTCAATCAGGTGATCCCCGTTGACATTTATGTTCCGGGTTGTCCTCCCCGGCCTGAGCAACTGATTTACTCTATTATGCTGCTTCAGGAAAAAATTCAAAACGAGCGTGGAAGTTTAAGAAAGACGTTGAACCTTGCTTAGTTGCTCAATCTAACGTTTCAAAGGGTCCTCAATCCAGGGCGGAGTGGCGTCTACCAACTGGCCTAGCATCGGATCTGCCTGTTCCAGAGCTATTTT
>JBJMGL010000283.1:0-8952 GCA_045807985.1 Bryobacteraceae bacterium | reverse complement strand
CAGAACTCCTACGAACCGCATCAATCCTATCTCCGCTGCGCTATTGGGACTCTTGCTTCAACCGAATCAGCCCAGCACAAATGGAAACAACAACTATTTCGCTTTATTACCATTCCATAAAGACACGACTTCCTATGACGTTAAGTTGATTACCTTCCTTCAGAAAAGGACCGCATAACGACACGTCTCAGCTATCAGAGACCTGAGGTGTTCCAGGCTCCCGTTTTCGGCTTGGCGGGCGGCCCAGCGCAAAGCGCTTTCGCGGGGACTGGCGTGCAGCGGACCTACAGCGGCGGCATTAATTATGACCATGTTTTCTCGCCGACGTTAGTGGCAGAATTTCGTGCCGGTCTCGCGTACTACAACAATATTGCTAATCCAGCCGGCTATGGAAGCCAGACATCAACGAATCTCGGCATTCCCGGAGTGAATCTTGATCAGTTTACCAGCGGTATTGTCGGTATCGATCTCGGGTCTTTTTACTCTAGCCCCATTTTGGATTCTCTGCTTCTCTGCCCTGGATTCGTGCCGAAGCTAATATCGACATTGTAAATGTCTGGACAAAGATTCTTGGGAATCATACGATCAAATTCGGCGGCGACTTGCGTCGCATTCGTGCGGACAAACGCTGGCGGGAGTTCCTCCACTATGAGCTATTTGAATAGTCTGCTAGCTTTCTATTGGACCTGCCTAACCAAGCGGGACGCGATCTTGCTACGTACTTCCCCTCGCTGCGCAACTGGCAGTTCTTTACTTTCGTGCAGGACAAATGGATTGTTACGCCGAAGCTCACCGTTGATCTAGATTTGCGCTGGGAATTTTATCCGCCTTTCCGTCCGCAGTTCAAGGGCGGGTTTTCCAACCACAACCCAGTAAACAACACGCTGGAAATCGCCGGTCTCGGCAACGTACCCGAAAATCTTGGTATCCAGACCCGTTATAAGTATTTTGCCCCGCGCGTTGGCCTGGCTTACCGTGTAACGGATTTCACAGTGGTCCGTGCTGGTTTCGGAATCAGCTATACTCCGTTTCCGGACAATAACTACGCGTACAATTATCCGGTTCGGGCCAATAATCAATATTCGTCGCCCAACTATTTTGTTCCCGCTGTCCTTAACACCGGACAGATAGCCACCTTCCAGAACGGTTTTCCACCGCCAGCCAATCCAGCCGTTCCCGCCAACGGCATTATCACGAATCCGAGTGGGACTCAGCAATATTACGTTGTGAGCCCTAATTTCAAAAACCCTTACGTCGAGACCTGGAATCTCGCCGTTCAGCAAGCGCTTCCCTGGAAATTCGTTCTTGACGTGGCTTGTGTTGCTAATCACGGCGTGGATTCCGTCGTTAACTACAACCTAAACCCGGGATTCGTGCCCGGCGCGGGCGTGAACGGGCGTCCTTTGTATGCTCAGTTCGGGCGCACGGCTAACACAAACCTTTTATTTGCGCCATTTTCTATTTGCGCCATTTTCCACCTCTTACAATTCGTTGCAGGTAAAGCTTGACCGGCGTTTCTCTGATCTCAACATCACGACGGCTTATACCTTCGGCAAAGGCCTCGCTTTCCAAGATGCCGATGATGCCGGGCTGCTTTTTTATGCTAACCAGCGCCGCAATTACGCTCGCAACAACTTTGATCGTAAGCACACCTTCGTGCAGAGCTACATTTACGATCTACCATTCGGTCCCGGAAAGCGTTTCTTGACATCAGGTCTGATGGATAACATTTTTGGTGGTTGGCGCGTAACCGGCGTTCTGACCTTTGATGAGCGGCTTACCGCTAACAGTGACATCTGGCGGCGGTACAGGGGCGGCAGGCGGCACGCCGCTAAATATGCCGGACAACACTCAGACAGCTAATCAAGCTGCTGCGGTGCAGATACTCGGCGGTATTGGACCAAACAGTCCGTGGTTGAGCCCGTCCAGTTTCGTGCAGCCGACAGCTGCTGGAGTCTACGGCAATACCGGTCGTAACATTTTTGATGGTCCCGGCTTTTTCAACTTGGACGCCTCTCTCGCGAAGGTAATCCGTTACCGGGAACGCTACAGCTTGGAAGTCCGCGGAGAAGCGTTCAGCATCACAAACAAGCCACAGTTCGACCTGCCTAACCGCAACATCAGCAACGCCAGTAATTTCGGCTATGTCAGTGCTACAGTGGGCGGCAACCGCATTCTCCAACTCGGCGCTAAGTTCAACTTTTAGCAACTTGGCTGGGTTGGATTTCATCCTAGAATTTCCGGCCCAGTACCGCCTTCCCGTCGTGTCTTCCATGAATTTTGAGAGACTTGACATCGTTGCTAGACTGTTGACGTAAGGAGCTTTGTTAATTCGTTCACTTTGGTGTACGATACGGATTCAGTAGTCGTTATGATGATCGGCCACGAAGATCTTGACCCGCTGGCCCCCCAACGTGAGGCAGCAATTTTTTACGGGCTTTTTTTGCGTGGTCACGCCGCAGATGACCTCCGGCGTGATATCGACGTGCCTCGGCCCTTGCTTGACAAATGGCTCCAGCCGCAACGGTATGAAGGCAACTTCCGTGATTCACTCCGCCGGATGTACAGTTATCGCAAAAAAGTGCTGGCAATCTTCGATGAACTCGTGCTGAAAGAAAAGCACCGCGTCCGCGTTCACTAGCATCCATTAGGTCTATAAGTGGAAATCCCGGTCTTCAAAGTTGATGCTTTTGCGGAACGTGTGTTTTCCGGCAATCCCGCTGCCGTTTGTCCGCTAGATACTTGGCTGCCGGATGAAACTTTACAGGCCATCGCTGCCGAAAACAACCTTGCCAATACGGCTTTCTTTACTCGTAACAACGGGTGTTTTCACCTTCGCTGGTTCACCCCCGCCTGCGAGGTTGATCTCTGCGGGCATGCCACTCTCGCGACGGCCTATGTACTGCTTCATGAGCTAGGTGAAAAGTCAGATCGCCTTCGTTTCGAGACGAAATCGGGTGAGCTGGTCGTTTATCGAGCCGGAGATCAGTTAGCCCTGGATTTTCCTTCCCGGCCACCTCAGCAGGTGGGGGTTGATGAGCGTCTTGTAACCGCTTTAGGAGGACCCAAGCCGCTTGAAATCCTGGCGGCGCGTGACTACCTGATCCGCTATGAGACAGCCGAGGAGGTACAAGCGCTCATGCCCAACATGGAGACGCTAAAAGGAATCGACCGCTTTGGCTTTATTGCAACAGCGCCTGGCTCCGATTGCGACTTTGTTTCGAGGTTTTTCGCTCCTGCGAGAGGCATTCCCGAAGATGCAGTTACTGGCTCGGCTCATTGCACGCTGATTCCTTACTGGGCACGGCAGTTGAACAAGACTGAGTTTTATGCCCGCCAAATTTCGCCGCGCGGCGGCGAACTGTTTTGTCAGTTTCTTGGTGATCGCGTCCAAATCGCTGGACGTGCGGCATTGTTCCTAAAAGGCACGATCCGGTTCTAACTTGGCTTTTCCCATTCCAGCGACAATGGAGAATCATGCCCGAAATCCGCAAAAGCGTTTGCGCCCTCGATTGTCCCGATACTTGCTCCCTCCTGGTTGAAATCGGCGAGGATGGCCGGGGCACAAAACTACGCGGAAATCCGGCGCACCCCATTACGCGCGGTTTTCTGTGCGGCAAAGTCGCGCGCTATCTCGAACGGGAGTATCATCCCGGCCGCTTGCTGTACCCGCAACGCCGCATAGGAGCCAAAGGCGAGGGCCGCTTTGAGCGGATTACCTGGGATGAAGCTCTCGGGGAGATAGCGCATCGCCTGCAGGGAATTTCGGCTCTTGATGGACCGGAAGCGATTCTGCCTTACAGCTATGCCGGCACAATGGGCCTGTTGAATGGAGCGGGCATGGATCGCCGCTTTTTTCACCGGCTCGGCGCATCACGCCTGGACCGCACCATCTGTTCGGCGGCTGGCGGCGAGGCGCTTCGCCTCTCGCAAGGCGCCAAGCTCGGCACCGAACCGGAGCAGTTTGCACAAGCCAAGCTCATCATCGGTTGGGGCGCAAACATTCTCGGGACAAACGTTCACCTTTGGCCTTTTATTGTCGAGGCTCGCCGTAAAGGAGCCAAATTTTATGTGATTGATCCGGTACGGACTCGCACGGGCAAAGCGGCTGACCGCCATTTTGCCATCCATCCTGGTTCGGATGGAGCCCTGGCGCTTGGCTTAATACACATCATTTTGCGGGAAGGCTGGGGTGACCGCGACTACCTTGCGCAGTACGCAAACGGATTGGCGGAGTTGGAAGAAGTAGCGCTCGATTACCGGCCTGAAAAAGTGGCGGCGCTGACCGGCATCGCAGCCCAGGATATAGAAGGGCTGGCCCGCGAATATGCAACCATTCGCCCGGCCGCGATCCGGCTTAACTACGGCGTGCAACGGAGCGAACGCGGCGGTAGCGCCGTACGTGCCATTGCAGCTTTGCCGGTGATTACCGGCTCCTGGCGGGAAACCGGAGGCGGCCTTCAACTGACCACATCAGGCGCTTTCGAATTCAACCGCGCGGCGCTGGAGCGTCCCGATCTGCAATGGTCCGGGCCACTCGGGCGGCAAGCGCGGGTCGTCAACATGTCCGAACTTGGCTCGGCTCTCACAACCTCCGATCAGCCGGTAAAAGCGCTGGTTGTTTATAATTCGAATCCCGCGGCCATTGCTCCGCATCAAAGCAAAGTACACGCCGGATTACGGCGTTCCGATCTCTTCACCGTAGTTCTCGAACACTTCCAAACGGATACAGCGGATTTCGCCGACATTCTTCTGCCTGCGACTACGTTTCTGGAACACACAGACCTTTATCTGGCATACGGACATTACTACTTGCAGCTTGCGCGCCCTGCGCTGCCGGTGCCCGGTGAAGCTTGGTCCAACGTCGAGATCTTTCGCGCGCTTGCACGCCGGATGAATTTTGCCGACGAGTGTTTCAATGACACTGAAGACGATATGATGCGCTGCGCCCTCGATAGCTTCTCACCATATTTGAGAGGCATTACATTGGAGCAGCTCGACCGCGAAGGTTTCGTAAGGCTGAATACCGCAACGGCTTCACAGCCGTTTCTACCGTTCGCGTCAGGCGGCTTTAAGACAAGCTCCGGCAAGTTTGAGATGGATGCTCTTTCACTGAGCTACGTGCCGCCAGTGGAGTCCCGGCTGGGCAGTGCTGAGATGAATAAGCGTTTTCCTTTAGAGCTTATTTCGAGTAAGAATGACGACAGCGTGAACTCTACCTTTGGTCATCGCACGGATGTCGATCGTGAGACGGCAAAGCTTTCCATCAACCCCCATGACGCAGCACAGCGCGGCATCGTGGAAGGCATGCTGGTTCGCGCCTTCAATGATCGTGGCTCATGCTTCTTTGTTGCAAAAATATCGGGTGACGTTCAGCCTGGTGTCCTACAGGCGCGCACAATGCGCTGGAACCGGTCATCGCCTGAACAGCAGGGCGTAAATCAACTTACTTCCGAGCGGCTCACTGACATCGGAGGTGGGCCAACGTTCTATAGCTGCCTGGTAGAAGTAACCCCTCAGTAGTTCTATTACGCTTTGTGCAGGTACTGTGCTCCAAATGAGGAGGCTGGTAGACCCGCCAGACTCTAGACTTTACACGCGCCTTTACTTTCTTTCCATCTCACCTGAGAGAAACTTCCGTCATCACGAACCTAAAACACATTGGAAAGCAAAGCGCATCCTTAAGCGCGAGCTAGGAAATGCACGAGCACGAGAGGCTGTCTGGAAGGGAGCGCGGAAGCGAGTGCTTGAAGAAAGCGAAGGAATTTTTCTTACAAAAACGCCGATATTGTAAGGTTTTAGAGCGGAACAGCCGATAAGAGTCTAACTCAAGATAAGACGGCTTAAACCGTCCTTTGCTGGTGCTATCGGAGCGGGAAAAAGTCTATGAAGAAAGTGGCGCTTTAATTGCTCATGGCCTGTGGTATGATTTGGAGATCCGAAAAGCGCCGACTTATCGGAGCAGATGCGCCGGTTTACCGGGCAGCAACTCTCAAGCGCAGCAGTGACGTGAGTTGCCTATCTGTATATTCCGCTGATCAGAATTTCCGCTTACTCCCAAAACATTTAGTACTTACTTTGCGAGGGAGTCTGTGATACCGTTGTTGCACCCTTTTCGAAAGTGCCTACGTCTAAACGGAAGACTTGGCGGCTTCGAAGTATTTTTTGAGCGAGCACGCTAGTAGTTAGTTGTTGTTATGAAGGAGAAATAAAGTGACGAAGACCGAAATGAATAAATTTAAAAAGATCCTGGAGAACAAGCAGGACGAGTTGGAACGGATCGTTCGCAACCGCGATGCAATCACCATTGAGAAAAGCGCTGATGCTTTAGATGAAGTACAGCACGCTTCGGAGCGCGAACTGGCCATCCGTAACCTCGACCGCGAGTCGAATCTGCTGCGCAATGTGCGGTCAGCGCTTCGTCGCATTGAAGATGAATCGTTTGGCATTTGCATGCACTGTGAAGAGGAAATTAGCCCCAAGCGCCTCGCCGCTGTGCCATGGGCGCCTTTCTGTATACAGTGTCAGGAGCAAGCAGACCGCAATCAGGAACAAGGCAACGATATGTTGGAAGACATACTCGTGAATGCTGCCTAGTTGAAAACGGTCGGAATCGTCATATAAGGGTGCGTTTTGCCTTGCGGCTTACGCGCCCTTTTTTCATGGGGCTTAGCCGAAATGCTGTATGGCCCTTTTTATGTCTGAAAGCAGCTTTACAGTTTTAAACACCGCTTATCGCCGTAGGTGTAACGTTCGGAGAATGGTCTTCGCCTTTCCTGACGGAGCATTGATTTCGATGCTTTTCCCGGAGAGAAATTGTGAAGTTTTCGTTCTTAGTTCCCTGGCTTTTTCTGGCGGCTCTTCCCCTGGCCGCGCAGGATGCTCCCGTCGGGACGAAACCGACTGAACACATCGTTGGCACGGTGAGCGCCGTTGACGCATCTGCCCAAACCATGAGCGTCAAAGACGATAAGGACGGTACCCAACACACAATCCAGCTCGGAAGCACAAAGACGCTTTTAAAAGTTGCGCCTGGAGCCACAGACCTGAAATCGGCGGCACGCATCGCCGCTAGTGACCTCGCGACTGGCGACCGCGTGGATGTGCGCGGCTTCAAAACAGAAACAGACCCCAACGGAATTGCCGCTCGCAGCGTAATTCTTATGTCGGGCCGCGACGTCCAGCAGGAAGCAATGGCTTGGCAGCGGAGCACCGCTGGCGTCGTGAACTCAATTGATGCAGCGGGACAAAAACTGATGATCAAGGCGCGCACCCCGGAAGGCCCGAAGCCGGTTACGGTTGATGCAGCCAAAGCACAATTTACCCGCTACTCGCCGGAGCACCCTCAAAATCCCAACCCGTCACAGTTTGCTGATATTCAAGTAGGCGATCAGGTCAAAATTGTAGGAGAAAAAAGCTCGGACAACGCGAGTATCGCCGCTCAAAAGATCTATTCTGGCTCGTTTCGCACGGTAGCGGGTACGGTCAGTTCGATCGCTCCTGATGGCAAAGGCATCATTATCAAAGATCTGGCCACAAAGCAGCAGGTCACAGTAGCCCTCGGCGATGATTCCGCCGTGCGCCGGCTGCCCCCAATGATGGCTTTTATGCTGGCTCGCCGGTTCAATCCTGATTTCAAGGGAGCAGCCGCAGGCGCTGAACTCCCGTCCGGTGCAAATGCGGGCGAAGCCAACAGCCAAACACCACCATTGCGCCCCCCGCAACGTCCCGAAGGGAATGGAGGAGGCGCATCGCCCAGCCCAGGTCCTGGTGGGTTTCCCCGTATGCGAGCGGCTAATGGCGATCTGTCCCAAGTTCTTGAGCGTGTTCCCAAGATTGCTGTAGCAGATCTTAAGTCCGGTGACGCCGTTATTGTTTCGGGCGCTCCTTCCCCTACAAGCAAAACCGTTGTTCTAGCATCAAACGTCATCGCCGGCGTTGAACCGATCTTCCAGTCCGCTTCGCCGCGGCAAATGCAATCCCTAAACGATTGGGGGAATAGCCTTAATGGAGGCATGGACGGCGCGGCAGGTCAGCAACCGTAACACGTTTTCGGTTTTTAATCAATTTCAGAGGTCTAATGAGTCATCGAACAAGCAGTGTACCTGTAGCTGCTTTCTTCTTGTCCCTTTCTTTGTTTGCACAAGCCCCACCGGCACAACAAATTCCCCCCTCGGCGGGATCTCCCGCGCGCAGGTCGCCTCGTCCGGCAGGCAGCGTGGGGGGTACGGTGAAGGACAACACCGGCGGCGTCATCCCTGGTGCTGCCGTTACGCTCTCGAATGAAACAGGCACGGTGCGCACCGTCCATGCGGGCGCGGATGGATCGTACACGTTCCGCGGTGTTCCGCCCGGTACTTATACCGTTTCAGCAACCTACTCCGGCCTGCAACAGGAGGGCATCAAAGCCGTTACTGTTACGGTCGGCCAAGCTGCCACCGCTGATATCGCCATGACGTTGCAAGCCCAGCGGCAGGAAGTCACGGTCACCGAAACGGCCACGAACACAGTCAGCACTGATCCCGCTAATAACGCCTCCGCGCTGGTCTTAAGGCAGGAAGATCTGGACGCTTTACCCGATGATCCCGACGATCTCCAGGCCGACTTGCAGGCTCTCGCCGGACCTTCCGCCGGACCCGGCGGCAATCAGATTTACATTGATGGCTTCGCTGGCGGGCGGCTCCCCCCGAAAGAGTCGATCCGCGAAATCCGCATCAACTCAAATCCTTTCTCGGCTGAGTTCGACAGGCTCGGTTATGGCCGCATCCAGGTTTTCACCAAACCCGGCTCCGACAAGTTCCACGGCCAAGCCTATTACAACATCAGCGACGGCATCTGGAACTCACGAAACCCGTTTCTGGTCCAGCCGGGCGCAAGCAATCCGCCCTTCCGCACGCAGCTCTTCGGCGGCAATGTGAGCGGTCCGATAGGCAAGCACGCCAGCTTTTTCAT
>JBJMGL010000282.1:0-4247 GCA_045807985.1 Bryobacteraceae bacterium | reverse complement strand
CGAGTCATTCGACACGGGGGCCTTTCGTAAATGACTGATAGCCGACTCAAGGTGCAAGCGCTCGTAATCCACTTGATTCGCCCAGAAGTTTCGCGAGGTAGCCCGAACTTCAGTGGCCAGTGGGTCGAAGGCGGTCCACTGTATCAGATTTCGACTCAGAGCGGACATGGTGGGGTGCTGCGGCGCATTTAAGTTCAACAGCGGAGTCAAATCACGAGGACTAACAGATTTAGAGCCGTCTCCCACGCGCCAATAAAAAAACGGAACAGCAGAGAGTATTTTTTGCCCAACGCCAAGACGGCTTGAGGAGAGGAGCCACACATAAGTGATCCGGTCGTTCTCGAATGACTTGTCGCCCAATGTATCGCGCAGCACGGAAACCAGCGGCAGGTCTTCCCATCCATCCGTGCCGAGAACGCAGCCGCGACACGACAAAGTCAGTAATTGAGATGTGTTAGCGACCGGGCTGGAAGTCCAATAATAAGCGGCTTTGTTCGTCAAAATCGGACTGGTGGTTTGCAGCCGCTCTGGCAAATTCTCGGCAGCCCCGGCAACAGCGAACGCGCACAGAAACACGACGGTTACCATGCGAAAAATCAAGTACACGTAAACTCCTTGGGCCTCGGCTCAATTAGATGCAATTTGCAGGCCACAAAGCGTCATGGCTTTGGGACAGCGCGCATGAACGTGAACATCCATGTTACGTTAGAAATGAGTGCATTTCGACACAGCTTTAAATCTGACATGGCTCCTGCTCGGAGCCATGGCGCTAGTGGCAACACTAGGGCTGTCTCGCCGCACCTCCTTCAGCAGCAAGCAACTCCACCTGGTCGGCGTAGCCGCCATCGTGGTTGCGTTGTTTCCTTATATTTCAGCGACCGATGACGTGCTGCGGATTGAACGTTCCGACACGCAGCAGACGCACGAAAACGGGGGTAAGCACAAGAGCAGCGATAACCTGCTCCGGCTCTTTGAAACGCTCGATGCTCCGCTCCTCTGCGGTTCCTGCCGTCTTGCCGTTACCCTTATCTCTCTTGCGTTGCTGGCCGCACCCATTCAGAATCTGATCGGGCGCAGCATCCCGCTCGAAGCTGGCCGTTCACCCCCGCTGCCGTATCTGGCCTAATCACAGAAATTCAAAAGGATAATTGAGGAGGACAAGATGCAGCGCCACGGACGGCGTGTATCGATCAGTCTCCTGTTTGCTGCCGGATGTGTAGCCCAAACTGCTGCTCCCCCGAGAGCTTTAACATGGCAGGAGACTGTAGAAAAATTCAGAGCAATTAACCCGACATTGCTCGCAGGAAAAGCCAATATCGAGGAAGCGCGCGCGGAAGAAATTACAGCTTATCTGCGGCCCAACCCGACTGTTAATTTGGGGCTGGACCAGGTTACGCCGTTTTCGAGCGGTCCTTATCGCCCTTTAAGCAACAGCTACGCTTTTGGCAACGTCGACTATCTGCACGAGCGGCGGCATAAGCGCGAACTGCGCCTCCAGAGCGCACAGGAGGCAACGCTGATTGCCACCTCGGCGCAAGGTGACCTGGAACGGAATCTGTTGTTCAGTTTGCGGGACGCATTTAACCGGTTGCTGCTGGCGAAGGCCGTAGCGGCGATCGCGCGGCAGAACCTTGACTATTACGACCGCTTAATCAATATCAACCGCGACCGTTTCAACGCTGGAGTGATTGCCAAGGTGGATTTCCAACGCGTAGAGTTGCAGAGGATTCAGTTTGTCAGCGATTTCCAAACCGCGCAGGTGAATCTGCTAACCGCCAAAATCGACCTTCAACAGTTATTAAGGGACCGGACGCCCGTGGACCAGTTCGACATAAATCAGACATTTGAGTTTTCCGAGCCGGTTACTACCCTGGAAGAGCTTCATAACATCGCACTTGCCACACGCCCTGATTTGAAGGAAGCGGAACAAACTACCGATAAGGCAAGGACCGATCACCGTTTAGCGGTCGCCAATGGATCAACTGATCCTGTTTTTGGTCTAGGCGGCTCCCACCAGCCTCCGCCTCTTAACACATACCTCGGAGTAAGCGTGAGCGTTCCTTTACGCATCTTCGACCGGAACCAGGGCGAAAAGCTGCGCACGCAGTTAGATATCGGTAGAACAGAAAGGCTGCAGGATGCGGCGCAAATCGCTACGCTGCACGACGTGGATGCGGCTTATGCCACTTTGCAGAACACGCTGACGCTGCTGCGGCCTTACAAGACTCAATACCTGAAAGAAGCGGAGGACATCCGTGGAACGGTTTCGTTCGCCTTCGAAAAGGGCGCGGCCTCGCTTCTCGATTTTCTGGATGCGCAAAGGCAGTATCGGGATACGCAGTTGTCGTATCTCAACCTGGTCGGGGCTTATTTTTCGGCGGCGAATCAAATCAATTTTGCAGTAGGACGCGAGGTAATTCAATGAGAAGGGCCGTTCTCCTTCTTGCCGTCTCAGTGTCACTTGTGACACTGACAGACTGTCACTCGAAGGAAAAAGTGGACGAAGCGGCAGCAGCGCCTCCGCCCGCCAAAGTAGTGGAAGAGCCGGATTTGAACATGGTGAAGGTAGACCGTCCGGAGCGCTTCACGCTGGTTAAGGCCAGCGCGGAGGAAGACCGCCCGCAGGTGCGCGCCACGGGAACGGTTACGCCGGACGTGGACCGCTCCGTTCCAGTTGTCTCCCTTGCTTCCGGACGAGTCACTGGACTCTACGCGAAGCTGGGCGACGACGTCAAAAAAGGCCAGGTTTTGTTAAAAGTTCAGAGCAACGACATCGCTAGCGCGTTTCAAACCTATCAGCAGGCCAAAGCCGATGAACAACTGGCGCGCAAGCAATTGGAACGGGCCAAGCTGCTCTACGATCACGGCGCCATCTCGCTGAATGACCTGCAAATTGCGGAAGACACGGAGCAAAAAGCCGTGGTCAGCGTCAGCACCTCCGCTCAACAAATCCGGACTCTTGGGGCCGATCCCGATAAAACTGATGTGGTTGTGAGCATTCTCGCGCCGGTGTCGGGCACGATTGTGGAGCAGACGGTCGCCCCGGCGGGCAGCGTCAATCCGTCGTCCAATCAGCAAAGCCTGTTCACCATCGCAGATCTTTCCCATGTCTGGATTGTGTGCGATGTTTACGAAAATGATTTGCCGGTCGTCAGGATCGGGGATACCGCCGATATTCAACTGAACGCATATCCCGACCGTATCTTTCATGGCAGGATCAGCAACATCGGCAAGGTTCTGGACCCCAATATTCGTACCGCCAAGGTTCGCATTGAACTGCCGAATCCGGGCATTATGCGCTCCGGCATGTTCGTAACAGCCACCTTTTATGGCTTGCATGGACGTAAGTATGCGGCTGTACCGACGACGGCGGTGATCCACCTGCATGACCGGGATTGGGTCTTCACGCCGGTGGGCAATGGGCAATTCCGGCGTCAGGAGATCCGCGGCGGCAAAACAAATGGGCCCAATCAGGAAGTATTAGCTGGTATCTCTCCCGGCCAGCAAGTTGTTGCCGATGCGTTGGCTTTAAACGCCGAAGGCGGGCAGTAAGCAGTTTTTCTCGGTGAAAAGCAATGATTCGCGCTTTTGGTGGTTATTCTTTACGCAATAAGCTCCGTGTGCTGATTGTGGGAGCTTTGCTGCTGGCCTGGGGCGGTATCTCTTTTAAGAATCTGCCAGTTGAAGCCTATCCGGATGTGGCCAATAATTACGTCCAGATCATTACTCAATGGCCCGGACGCGCGGGCGAAGAGGTGGAACAGCAGGTCACCATTCCTGTGGAAGTGCAGATGGCGGGCATACCGCACCTTGCGAATATTCGATCTATTTCAGAGTTCGGATTGTCCGTCGTTACCATGATCTTCGATGATCAGTCCGCGAATGACTGGAACCGGCAAAAGGTGCTGGAACGGCTTTCGGGTGTCAGTCTGCCTAACGGCTTGCAGCCCAATCTTGGGCCGGACTACAGCCCGGTGGGACAACTTTACTGGTACACGCTGAAAAGCAGCAACCCGCAATATGACCTAATGGAGCTGAAATCGCTTCAGGATTGGGTCATTTCCAAGCAATTGAAGTCGGTGCCCGACGTAGTGGATGTTTCGAGCTTCGGCGGCACTACTCGCGAGTACCAGGTGCAGGTCGATCCCAACAAGCTGGTCTCCTACGGCATGAATATCGGTCAGATGGAAGGAGCGCTTTCAAACAACAACATAAATGCAGGCGGCAGCTTTATTCAGACCGGCGAT
>JBJMGL010000281.1:0-13623 GCA_045807985.1 Bryobacteraceae bacterium | reverse complement strand
CTTAGAGCCGCCACCGGACCCGGCACCGTCCAGCGAGCCCCTGGCGGCAGGACCTCTGGTTTGGGAGGTTCTGGGCAACAAAATTTATTCCGTACCCGGTTCGGACGGCTCCTTTCACCTGGCGTATGTGGCCGTGTTCACCAATGAAAGTCGTTTTCCGGTCACGGTGAAATCGATGGAAGTTTTGGACCCGGACCACAATAATCAACTGACCGGCATCAACCAGATCCTGAGTGTACTGAATGAAGATGTAACCGGGCAATTGCGGCTATTCTCGCTGCCCCAAACCTTCGATCAGGCCAACTTCTCGACCCAGATCGGACCAGGCCAGTCGGCAGCGGCCTACTTTGATGTCACTTACCGGGATCGAGATGCGATCCCTCAGCGTTTGGCGCACAGAGTTTCGACGTTTTTCATCACGCCGGACGGTCAGGAACAGGATTTTGTGGTGACTGATGATTCCGTGCCCGTAAGCCCGCACAGCGCGATTGTTCTCAGCCCACCGCTGCGGGGAGGACGCTGGGTGAATGCGAACGGCTGCTGCAAACAGATTGGGCCCCATCGCGGTACGCTCAACCCGATCAACGGAGCACTCCGGCCAGCGGAGGTTTTTGCCATTGACTTTGTGCAGGTTAACCAGCAAGGGCTAGGCTTTACGGGAGATGGATCAAAGGTGCGGGACTATCCTTACTACGGAACTGACATTCTCGCGGCGGGAGCCGGTACGGTTACTGAAGTCGTGCGCGATTTGCCGGACCAGGTACCGGGTAACGCTCCCCCCGCCACAATTGAAACAACGGCAGGCAACCACGTCATCATCGACATGGGCGGCGAACACTACGCCCTCTACGCGCATATGGTGCCCAATAGTCCCACAGTGCAAGTGGGTGACGTTGTGTCGCCGGGGCAACGCATTGGTTTACTGGGGAACTCGGGCAGCACGACCGCGCCCCATCTTCATTTCCAAGTGATGGACAGCGCTTCGGCGCTGAAGGCGCACGGCCTGCCTTTCGTTTTTGACAAAATGCGGCTCCAGGGCGAGATTGCGGACAGCGTGAATGGAGCGGGAGAGAAGTTTTCTGATGGTATTCCGCTTCCGATTCGGCATGATCATCGCGCCCTTCTGCAAGGCGCGATGCCGTTGACCTTGGACGTGCTGAATTTCAAGTAGTACGGACTGTGCATTGTAAAGGAGAAAGGTTATGAAGCTTGTCATACTCTCGGCGGCTGCGATTCTGTTGTCGCTGCCAGTTATTTCCACATTTCTTCCGCAAAGCGGTCATGGACGGTCGCGAACTGCGGGTTTCGTTAACGCAAATCCGCAATCGTTGAGTGATGCTGAAGGTCAGGCGGCTTCGTTAGGACGGAGACAAAATCCCTGTTCGCCGCCCACTAAGATCACCTCCTCCATCGAAGAAACCGCCTGGCGGATTTGGGTGGCCGCTACTTGTCCGGTGAACGGGAATCAGTACCCCTATGTGGTTTGGGAGAACTGGATCGAGCAGGACCAAATGTATCCAACGGACCCGCAAAATGGCCTGAAGGTACCCAACTCACTCGCGAAGTCTGGCCCTACCCACCTGCTGCATGCCAGTCCGCTCGCCTTAACGAAAAATCCGAACTTAGCCGCCATCATCCCGGGTCTGCTGGGAGGCGCGGACCAGAACTGCAATAAATCCGGCACGCCCCCGCCCAATCAGCCCAACCTCGTTATCTGCGAGGAAGTGCGCTTGAACGGCGCTACCGAAGATTACATCGCGGGCACAAATATATGGAACCGGGCGGGACAGGCGCAACTGGCTGCGGCGGGCACGAATATCCAGTTTCCGGCACCCTCGGTCGAGATCAAGGCGGATTGGATTCAGTTGTCGAGCATCGGCTACACCTGCAGCAGCCTTCCCGCCGACCTCACCCGGAGCGTTCACGTCGAGATGATTCAGGGCGACTGTTACGCGCTGGCTGGCATGCACCTTCTTTCGAAACTAACCAAGAACTGGATCTGGGCCACTTTTGAGCCGCAATACTCGGTCACCAATCCGAACCGGTGTAAGGAATTGGGATGCACCGATCTGTTCGGCTCAAGGCCGGTGCAAACCTACGGTACCAATACCCAACTGACACGACAGTTGTCCGATTTGATGACAACGGCGAACCTGGCACCCGAGTGGCGAAACTACCGACTGGACGGCGTGCAAATCCTCTTCACCGAAGGGGGGCAGCCGACTTTGTTGGGCAACTCCATCATTGAGGGCGAGAATGCGGGGGTGCCGCTGGCGCAATCGTCCTGCATCAGTTGCCATGCCTTATCTTCCGTCAAGAGCGACGGCACCGACGGAATTACTTTACTGAACACGAATCCGGTCGGGAATCCGGAGCCGTTGCCCTCGGCGGAGTGGATTCGACGCGACTTTGTGTGGTCGCTGTTTAAGGCGTCCAAATAAGCAATTGCCAAGTTGCGCTCCTTGAATTTGAAGAACTATGAATCGCCGACAATTCTTTTTCAGCACTGCCACGGCAGCTTTAGCTATTCGCTCTGCTGGACGTGCCAGTGAACCCCCACGGAGCGCACCGCAACCCGTCTCTGCACCGGATCTCACCTCCACTCATGAGGCTCTGTTTCAGTTCTGGTTTCCTTTAAAGAAGCTGAAGATGCCTCCGGCGGAAAGAAGCGAAATCAAGAAAATTGCCAGTGCTGTTTCGGCTGGCATGTATCAAGCCTTTGCCGAATCGTCTTTGCTGGGACTTTTGGAGGGAATGACCCAGCCGCAGTTGCTGCCCTTTTATGGGGAGCTTGCCGGGTCCCCGGATCCTGCGGTCAAGGCCTTTCTGGCGATACCGGGCGGTTTCGGGGCGATGCCCACAACCCTCCGGCATCCTCTCTTTTCGTTTCTGTTCAATGGCACGGCAGGACCGGAGTCCACGCAACTCGCGATGATCTTGCGCGAGGTGTACTTGAGCGGAATTTGGGGTCTGCCGCTGGCTGTGCCGATCTGTAATATCAACGCGCCCAAAGTGTTCGTGAACGATCCCGCGGGATGGGCACGGCAGCATGCGCCGAAGCTTCCCCCCAGCCGCTTGCGTTATGATGCCGCAACGCAAAGCGTTTCCCACATAGATGGAGCCATCAATTATCTCGTCATCGGTAGCGGCCCGGCGGGAGCTATCATGGCTCACGAGCTGCAACGGGTGGGCAAGCGCGTGGTGCTGGTGGAGAAGGGTCCATTCGTGGTGTGGGGTTCGATGGACACGCGCAGCTATTCGTCATTGATGTTTCGGAATGATGCCGCGACCACTGTTAACAACAGTGTGGTAATCCGCAGCGGAGAAACACTCGGCGGAGGCACTACGGTCAATATCGATCTCGCCTTTTCGCCCTTGGAGCCCGATATTCGCCAGCATATTCACCAATGGGCTGAGCAGGGCCTGATCGACGGGCAATATTATACGGACGACCGCGTTGCCGCAGCCTACCAATGGGTGACCTCGAATGTGCCCAACTATCACGTGACGCAAGAGGAACTCAACCCGGATAACCTTGCTCTCTGGGATGGATCTTTGGCTTACGGAGCCCAGCCGTCGCGCTACAACCTGAACCGCTTCGAACCGGGGACCTCTCCTTCTCCCGTGGATGACAAAATGGACGCGGCTCGCCTGCTCCTGTATCCGGCGCTGGAGGACGTAGATAATCCGCTGAGCGTGATTCCGGATGCAGCCGTGGGAGAGATACTCTTTACGCCGACAGAGGACGGCACGAACTTGGCGGCAAGTGGCGTGAGCGTCACGATGCAGAAGCCCTGGACCATCTACGGCAATACGACCGTTGACCCGTGCGGGCTGAACATACCGATAGGCACAACCGTGACAATTGCGGCGGAGCATGTCATCCTTTCTGCTGGCACTATCGGCACCACCAAGGTGCTGGCGCAAACGGCGCGAAAGAACCCTCTTGTCAATAATCCACGCATCGGCAAAGGCTTGGTGCTTCATCCCTCGCAGCCGATCGTAGGGCTGTTTGACCATCCGATCAAGATGCTGGAGGGCCTGGACGCCGGTACATTCGATGACACCTACGCGGTAAGTGATGGGTTCATTATTGAAACCATGAACGGCCTGCCGGAGTACGGTGCTTTGCTGATACCTGGTGATGGGGTACAGGTTTTCGACCACCTCAAGAATTTCAACTATTATGCAGGCTTCGGCGTGGCCGTGATCGATACCCCATCCGACACCAATTTCATTGAACTGAGCGAAGAGGGCGACGTCCTGATCAACTACAACGTAACGGAAAGTGACAAGGCTCGCTTCCGCAAAGGGATCGCCATTGCTGTACGAATGATGTTCCTGGCGGGCGCGAAAGAGGTCATTGTCCCTTCTAACGAGAACTACTTGCAACTCCCGGATTTCGATCCAATGCATGGAACCTATCTGGACTGCATCGAGCAAGCGGATCTGATCGAAGAAAATCTCCAGTTTATTCCCAATCGCACGTTTCTCAGTGCAGCGCACCTGCAGGCCGCCAACAAGATCGGGCCTTCTCCCGAAACGGCGGTCGTATCGAAATCCCAACGCTTGTGGAATATGCAGGGCGGGGAAGTTCCGAACGTGTTTGTCATGGACAGCAGTATCTTCCCGACATCTGCCGGCGCCAATCCGATGCAGACCATCTATACGTTTGCCAAGATTTTTTCCGACCGGCTGATCGCCGGGTTATGAGGTGACGAACAAATGACGAAAGAACGCTTGATCGAACTTTGGGAAGAACACATAGCCGATGAATTTGCAATAAAAGATGCGCAAGCGACGATTGACACCATGTGCGCGGACGCCTATGTGAACCCTGTTCCCACGCTGGCGGGCGGATACGGGATGCTGCCGGGGGTAGCACCGACTTACCGGAAGGTACAAATCCCGCTCGTGGCTATTGTCGGCTTTCGAGATGACAAGCTGGTGCATGAGCATATTTACTGAGATCAAGCCTCCGTGCTGAAGCAAATTGGCCTTCGATCCGGCGCTTCTCGTCTTTGGCGCCGAAACGGCAGAAAAGGTTTTAGATTCCAAGCTGCGGATTGGAGCTGCTCTGCAGGCGAAAGAGGAGTTAGTATAGTCATGCGAACTGATCCACATACTCAACCGACCCACTTGACTCGGTGGCAACTGGCGATGGCTGCCGGGAACTGGTCACGTTAGCCGCCGATATACGGCAATGAGCGTTAATCTTTACAACACGTCTTATGCAGAGCACTCCGCGCGGGTTTATCGTGAGGTGCGGGCGGAAACATACGATCTCGATCTTGGCCAAACGGGTTGGATGTCTGGTGAGGAGTTCAGAACCTTCTTTGAGTGGCTGGCCCTCACTCCGGCATCAAGAGTGCTCGAAGTCGGATGCGGCGCAGGCGGGTGCGCCCTTTATCTGGCTCGCACGGTAGGCGCCACGGTGACAGGTATCGACGTTAACGAGAACGGAATTCGCAACGCGCGGAGCTTGGCGCAAACCGAAGGGCTCACGTCGCAAGTGTCTTTTGAGCTGGCGGATGCCGGTCAAAAACTGCTCTTTGCAGACAATTCCTTCGATGCTGTCTTCTCCAACGACGCGATGTGCCACATCCCGCGTCGCCTCCAAGTTCTCGAAGAATGGTATCGCGTGTTAAAGCCGGGAGGGCGTATGCTGTTTACCGATGCCCTGATTGTAACCGGCGTTTTGTCCAATGAGGAGATTGCCACACGGAGTTCGATCGGCACCTATTTCTTTCTTCCTCCCGGAGAAAACGAGCGGCTGATTGAAGAAGCGGGATTTCATTTGCTTTCGGGCGTGAATGTCACCGGAGCTGTAGCTGCTATTTCCGGGCGCTGGCTCCATGCCCGTGAACAAAAAAGCCAGGAGCTACTCGCGTTCGAGGGTGAAACAAATTATTTCGGTCTGCAACGCTTTCTAGCCACCGTCCATGCCTTGGCTCAGGAAGAACGCCTGTCGCGCTATCTCTATGTTGCGAGTAAGCAGGCATAGGCAAGGAACATTACACCCATCTCCAGCTGGAAATTAAGATGTTTTGCCCTTTGAGTCGCGGCGCTTTTTGGCCCAACCGGGTTTTTCGACTTGGTAAGCGCGTCCAATCGCAAGCGCATCGGCTTCAACGCTCTTGGTGATTGTTGAGCCAGCCGCGACGTAAGCGCCGTCCGAAACCGTTAAGGGCGCGACCAAGGTCGAATTGCTGCCGATAAAAGCTCCTTCGCCAATGGTGGTTTGGTGCTTGCGCGCGCCGTCGTAGTTGCACGTGATGGTTCCAGCGCCGATATTGGCGCCTGAGCCAATGGTCGCATCGCCCAAATAGGCCAAGTGACTGGCTTTGGAACCTTTGCCGAGCTTTGTTTTTTTCAGCTCCACAAAGTTTCCGATATGCGTGTCTTCGTCTGCTTCCGCATTCAGGCGCAAACGGGAAAAGGGACCGACCGAAGCGCCGCGTCCTACTTTTGCGGAGTCCGCCACGACGTAAGGCAAAATTGTCACGTTGTCGGCAATCTCGCAATCACGCAGGATTGCGCCTGCGCCGATGCGGCAGTTCGCGCCGACTCGTGTCCGTCCACGAAGCTGGACATTCGCTTCGACTAGAGAGTCCTGGCCGATCTCGACCTCTACATCGACTGTAACGGTTTCTGGATTTTGTATCGTCACTCCAGAAAGCATCAGCTCATGAGTCTTCCGTCCGCGCAGGATCTTATCGGCAACCGCCAGCTCGACACGCGTATTAATACCAAGCAACTCGGTTTCGTCCTTTACCAGGAGGGGTGATACAGCATGGCCATGCCTTTTCATAATCTCGACCATGTCGGTGAGATAGTATTCGTTCGCTGGATTGTTCGGCGTAATTTGCTCGATGTACTTCCAAAAAAGACGGGCGTTGAAACAATAAACGCCGGGATTGATTTCACGGATTTGCAGTTGTTCCGGCGACGCTACCTTTTGTTCGATGATGGCCGCCACGGTGCCATCAGTGTCGCGCAAGATGCGGCCGTATCCAGTAGCATCAGCTACTTCGGTGGTGACAATGCTCCCGCCTTCAGAATTGTTGCTCGTCTGGAGGAGAGCCTTCAGCGTTCCGGGGCGCAGCAAGGGCCCGTCTCCATTCAAAATCAATAATCTGCCATCTTCAGCGCCGACCTCTTCCCGCGCGCACAGGACAGCATGCCCGGTTCCTTTTTGTTCTTTCTGTTCGGCAAAACGGACTCCTCGAACCTTTACGCTTTCTCGAACCCGTTCGGCTTGATGTCCAACGACAGCCACTATGTTGTCCGCGGGCGCAACGTGCAATGCGGCGCGGATAACGTGATTCAGGAGCGTATCTCCCCCTGCCTCGTGCAAAACTTTGGCCACCTTCGACCGCATGCGTGTTCCCAGTCCAGCGGCCAGGATAACGACCCGTACATTCTCTGTCATTTCAACTTTTTTCGTCGCGCGGTAAGCGCATCTTTTCTGACCTGGTGCGCTCGCGCGCGGTTAGCCAAGTCAATAACAGCTTCGGCAAGGGCTGCTGAGTTATGCCGAATTTTTTGCTTAACTTCAGTGTCTCCTACCAGATCGGCGGTTACAACCTTTACACCCAGGCTCGAAAGAACTTCAAAATCATTCTCAACAGGCTGAACATGCGCCCGGGCGTACTTTTTCCGAAGGTTTTGTGGAATGGGTTTGCTGTTCAGAACAACGCAATCAACGATGTTGCGCCGTGCGTGCGTGTTGAGAGCCTGCACATGCTGCGAGGCCGCGAAATTGATCGTTTCGCCCGGCTGCCACATCAGGTTCACGAAATAGGCTTTCAGGGCAGGGGACTTCTCGATGGCCTCCGCAACGCCGTTTACGAGAACGTTTGGGATCACGCTCGTATAGAGTGATCCGGGACCAAGAGTAATCAAATCAGCCTTCTCAATGGCTTCTATCGTTTCCGGCAGGGGATCACAATTACCCGGACGCAGGCGTATGGAGCGAATAGGCCGGCGGCTCTTACTGATTTTGGTTTCGCCCCGCACGGTTGTGTTGTCCTCCAGCGTTGCCTCAAGACTTACATTGGCCGAAGTGGCTGGGTAAATCCGGCCTCGTATGGCGAGGATCTCGGACGATAGCTTTACGGCTTGAGCAAAGTCTCCGGTAATCTGGTGCATGGCAGTCAGGAACAAGTTGCCGAAACTGTGTCCTTTTAAGCCGCGACCGCTGGCAAAACGGTATTGAAACAGGTGCGAGAGCAAATCGGTATCTTCCGAAAGAGCGGTCATGCAGTTACGGATGTCACCGGGGGGGAGAATGTCGAAGTCCCGACGCAGCCTGCCCGAACTACCCCCATCATCGGTGACTGTCACAACGGCTGTGATTTCGACACTGGGTTGGCCGGGCTCAAGGTGATCCTGCGCGCCCAGCACGTGCTTTTTCAGCCCGGAAAGAAGCGTCGATAAGCCAGTCCCGCCTCCTATGGCCACAATACGCAGCGGATTCTGAAGGGCGCTTCTATCAACGGGGGAGATACGCGTCAAACTAGACATGGCTCACTTGCTCCATCGTGTTACGAGCCTGTTTAGCCACGGTGACAAATCAAGGCGAGTTTGTCATAAAACGCCCCATTGATTAACGGCCTTTCCGGGGCCTTTCTTCTTCTTCGTCGTAGACCGGAACCGAATCCAGATCCTCCGCTTCGTAAACTTGTCCGCAATCTAAACAGCGGACATAGTCGACCCCATCGCGGCGGTAAAGAAATTCGGTTCGCTCGTGCTGACAAGCCTGCATAGCGAAATAACACCTATTCTAGAATGCACGATGTCACTGTCAAGTATCTAGGGAAATCTGGACGCATTTTAATCTGATTAATGAATAACGAGAACTGTACCATGCAAGGGAGCCCTTTCCTGTGAATATACCGGAACCGATAGTGATCGATCCGCTGACAAGCGACCTGCCGCGACTGCTTTCAGCACTGGGCAGGACATCCGGGATCTACGTTTTCGCATCCGCTGACAGGATTACACACCTGAGTTCGTCAACAAACCTGGCGCGCCGGCTGAGACGCCTGTTGTGCGCGCCTCAGGGCGGGCCAACCGTTCTGGCCAGTCGGCTGCAAGGAAATGGAACGGCTGTGCGGTATTGGGTAACCAGCTCAAGGTTGGAGTCATTGTTGTTGCTCTACGAACTCGCCCGCGTTCATTTTGTAGACGATTACCTGATCCGCCTGCGGCTCCGAATACCATGGTTTATTGCCCTGGTCGATACAGACCGTTTTGCCCGGTTAACTGTCACAAACCGGCTGGTAAAGGGAGCGGAGTCGGTAATCGGCCCTTTCCCCAGCCGTGAGGCGGCGCAGCGGTACGAAGAGGAGCTCCTGACTTCATTTCCCATTCGTCGATGTTCAGAAGAATTAAGCCCTGCGCCGGAACATCCTGGCTGCATTTACGGAGAGATAAAACTCTGTTCGCGGCCCTGTCAGAGCGCTGTGAGCGAGAGTGAATACCGCCGTGAGGCCGACAGCGTCAGGGATTTTCTCCTGACTAATGGCAGGAGCACCATAAATTCCTTGTCTTTGGCGAGAGATCAAGCGGCGGCCGATACTGATTTTGAAACGGCCGCTCAGATTCATAAACGGATCGAAAAACTGAAAACGGCGGCCAAAGGCAGAGATACCGTAATTACGGGGGTCGAAAGCTTCAACGGAGTGGCCGTCACAAGGGGGTTTGGAGAGGGTCAGTTGCGGCTTTGGCCCATGCTGGCGGGCTTTTGGCAGGAGCCGATTATATTTGAGACAGCAAGCATTTGTTCAGCCGCTCCGCCTTGGGGCAGCCGCTTGCGGGATCTGCTCGCGCCCGTTTTCCTTCGCCCGATCCAGGAAGGACAACAGGAGGAGAACCTGGCGGTGTTTGCGCGTTGGTATTACTCTTCGTGGCGCGATGGTGATTGGATCGCCTGGACGGATTTCGATGGCTCTGCCTATCGCAAGTTAGTCCGTAGCATCTCCAAAATGGCGAAAGCAGACGTCAAGAGCGAGCCGACCATATCGTGTTAGGTTAGACATTGTGCCTGAGCATGGAGAAGTCGAAGAACTCAAAGAACACGTCGAACATGCCCGCGATCCGTTTGACAAGATCGTGGCCGGAACCATGGCGATCATTGCTGCTTTGCTGGCGATTGTTTCGGTGTTTGGCCAACGCTACAATACCGAGCAATTGTTAAGGCAGGAACAAGCCACGGATCAGTGGGCGTACTTCCAAGCCAAGGATATCCGGCATTATGTGGCGGAAGCAACCAAAGACTTGTTAGCACAATCTCATGCCACCGATACTCTCGTCAGCCGCTACGAAAAAGATGGCGCCCGATACAAGAGCGATCAGGCAAACATCAGCGAAAAGGCGAGAAAACTGGAAGAAGAGCGGGATGTCAGCGCGGAAAAAGCGCACAAGTTTCACTTTGGCGAGATCTTCCTGGAAATTTCCATTGTGCTTTTATCTTTGTCGATTCTCACTAAGCGCAGGCCATTCGCGTTCGTTGGCGTAGCTTCCGCCCTATTTGGAGCCGTGTGGGCTTCCGGAGGCTTCCTTCACTAGGAAACCTGTAATCGAATTCCCTAACGCGTACTGCGGGCCGGTTTCTCCTGCGTATTAGCCAGTTGTTCCAGGACCGATTCAGGCAGATGCACGGCCATATGCACGGATGATCCGGCGACTTCCAGCTTCATGCTGTCGAGCGCCGGACCTAATAAGGCAACTCGTCCATCTTTCCCGCGCTGCATCTGCACCATGCTGGTCATGAAACGGATGACATCGGCGAGAGCGGTAGCATCCTGGGCGGAACGTGTTTCCGCATTGAAAACAATATCCGAAGTGCTCCCGAATTCGATCCCCCCACTGGACCGGATGATCGACCGTAGAACCTGCGCGTGATCCATCGATTTCTTCAAGTCTGGATCGACATCGGCTGTAAAAGAGGGAGGGGGCAAAACGGAAGCAAACCAGGCGTCATTAGCCTCAATTTTTGAGATTTGATCTTGTAATGCCGGGTCCAGATTGGCAGGATTAGCTCGATTTCGAATCACCTGTTTAACGCTCAGAAGGTCGCCCATGACAGCCAGATCAACATCAGGAAAGGCAAAAACGGTTTGCTCATTCCCTTCACTCCCTACCAGAAGATCAACTCCCTGGAAATGTTGGACAACACTGCCTTGTTTCTGTGCCGCCGTTTTAATCCGGTTCTGGTCGAAATTACCTCTGGCCAGCACGGCAAATCGGCCGTGCGCTTTTGAGTTTTGTGACGGCGCCGCTGTCAGTAAAATAGACTGCAGGTCTCGGCGAGGATCAAAACCAGTCTGTTCCACCAGTTGCTGAAAGCTATCGTCATGGCTACTAAGCTGACGCAATAGAAATTGGCCAAAAGCTGAGCTTAGCGATCCATCAACGTTGACTGCCGCAACAACTTGGCTGCTAGCGGGAGCCATGGCAAGCAAACTCGAATCAACAGCAGCAAAGCTCGCTGAACAAGCTCCTAGGAGGAACAGAGCAACCGGAAAAATTCGAAGCATAGGTGGTCCTGCTTAGTGGACGAAGAAGATAAAGGGAAAGTTCACGAAACTTGGCAAAATGAAAAAGCGGTCTCCCTAGCAGGATTAACTGTAAGCAAGCACTGGCTCGGGGCGTTCGGTTGTTTGCCGCCGTAAGGGCAACTCAAACCAAAAGGTCGCGCCGGGGCCGGGCATGTTGTTAAAGGTTCCGATCTGCCCTCCCATGATTTCCACCAGTTGCTTACAAATTGCCAAGCCCAGTCCGGTACCGCCATATCGCCGTTTCGTTGTGCCGTCAGCCTGGAAGAACGCCTCGAAAATTCGCTCGCGCACACCCTCTTCCACGCCGATACCGGAGTCGATCACCTCACACCGTAGATGCCCGCCATCAGCCGAAAACCCGAATTTGGCATGAACACAGCCGCTGGCGGTAAATTTCACGGCGTTCGCCACTAAGTTCGTAAAAATTTGACGAAATCTGACGCTATCCCCAAAGATCAATTCCGGAAGCGACGGATGGATCTCATAAGTCAAGCCAATCCCCTTACTATCAGCACGCAGGCGCAATAACTTGAGAACTGAATTAATGCTTTCTTGCAGCTCGAAGTTCTCCTCGGTCATTGATAGCTTCCCGGCTTCGATTTGCGATAGGTCGAGAAGATCGTTAATGATGGTGAGGAGATCATTGGAGCACTGGCTGACAACGTCGGCGTACTCGCGCTGTTCTGCGTCTAAAGCCGTGTTCTTGAGCAGATTGACCATTCCCATGATCCCGTTCATGGGCGTACGCAATTCGTGCGAGGTATTAGCAAGGAACTGCTCTTTCAGTTGAGTCGCTTCCTTTGCCAACTGCAGGGCCGTGCTCAATTCCTCGTTCTTCTGCTGTAATTCCTCGGCTGACTCCAGCAATCTCTGTTGCGCCAATTTCCGCTCCGTAATGTCACGGCCAATGCCCTGGATCGCGACCGGGTGACCACGGCGGTAAATAATACGGGTGCTTACTTCCAGGAAACGGCGGGTTCCGAATTTGGAAAGAATAGGAAGCTCATAGTGCTGTGTCGCGCTGCCCCCCAGGTGGTTCCGTATATTATCTTGCGTTTGATGACGCGCTTCGGGCGCAATAAGATCCTCAAAGCTTTGCCCGATCACCTCCAGCCGGGAGTAACCGGTAAGGTACTCCGCCGCCCGGTTAATGGCGACGATTCGGCCATTCAAGTCATGCAGAAAAATGACGTCATTTGCATTCTCAAAAAGTTCCCGATATCGTTCTTCGCTGGTGCGAAGAGCTTCTTCCGCTGAATGGTGCGCGGTTTCATCCTGAATCATGACGATACGCGCGTCCTTTCCCTCTAGCTCAAAGGGAAGAAAGACAATGCTCACGACAAGCTCCTGACGGGTGGCTGTGCGATGAGAGAATGGCCCTAGGGCATTGATCGGTTTACTTAACTCGCATTTAAGAGCAGTCATTTGTGGCCGAGGCTGCGGAACAAAAAGGTCCAACAATTTCAAGGAGCGGATCTGTTCCGCTGTGTATCCATAAAGAGCTAAAGCGCTATCATTTGCCTCAATAATCTGAAAGGATTTGCAGTCATATACAAGCGTCGGCACTGGGTTTTCGGAGTACACGCGTTCATACCCTGATAAACGCTTTTGCAGGCTTTTGACGGAACCCTCTAATTCAGCAATACGCGCCCGCAAATGGGGAATTAAGTCATTGGAATCAGGAGAGTTCGATGAATATATGCCATCAAGCGTGGCGTCTGTCGGGTTGTGACCGGTAAAGGAGACTTGTGATCGGACAATTTCGTCTTTATCGGACGCCGTTATGGAAAAATTTGATTGGCTATTCCCGATTGACACAACAATTCAATGTATCAATGATTGAACGAAGATGGAAATCCGGCAGACTAAATTAGCAAAAGAATTATCTTTCCCTGATTGGAGGCTTTTCTGATTGCCCTGACTTTGGTTCCGGAACGCTGTTATCGGAATCATCCGATTTGAACGTGATGGTCGATTGCGCTTCAAATTTCTGATAGTTCCTGAAATACAAGTCGTTCCGAATGAAGCCCGAGTCAGTGGCGACCTGAACGGAAGCCCG
>JBJMGL010000280.1:0-2065 GCA_045807985.1 Bryobacteraceae bacterium | reverse complement strand
GGCGCCGGCGGGAGTCATGGCAGAATACGAAGCGGCATTCCGCGATTGCGGCTACGCGCCCGGAGTGGTGCTTCCCTCCACATTGGCGACTCTGGGAATGGTAGCGGCAGAGAAGCCAACGGTGGTAGTGAAGGTAGATGTGAATACGACATCGGTGGCGATCGTGGACAAGGAGTCGCTGATCTTGCTCCGCATGATCGACCATCCGGGACGACCCGATGTGAGCGCGCAAGAGTTGGCGGAAAATATTCATCCGTCGATGGTGTTCTTCGAAGACACATACGGTTCGCGCATTGAACAAGTTTTGGTGACTGGGTTGGCGGATGTGAGCCGGCTTGGTGGAGCGCTGCAATCAGAGATCGGAGTGCCGGTCTCAGAGTTGACCGGCTCCGGCGTGGCCACGGGCGAAAGCCTGGGGGATGCACTGCCGCAAGCGATGCTCACCGGAGTTGCGGGGGCACTGCTGAGTTAAAGCTTTCTTATGAAATTAAATATTAATCTTGCAAGCCGTCCCTACGAAGATGCGCGGCGTTTCTATATGCAGTGGCTGCCACTCCTGGTAGTGCTGGCTGCGATTGCAATCACGCTGTGCGTATATGCGTACCATCGCTTCGATAATTCCCGGCAGATTGAGAGACAACTTGCGGAAAAGCGGCAACAAGTAACTCAATTGGACAAAGAACGGAGCGAGGCAGAGTCGATACTGAACCGACCTGAAAATTCAGGTACTCGCGACCAGGCCCAATTCTTGAATGCGATCTTTGCGCGCAAGGCGTTTAGTTGGACCAGCGTTCTGGCAGACCTCGAAAAGATCATGCCGCCCCGGGTACAGGTGGTCTCTATCAAACCGGATCTGAATGCTGACGGGCAATTGCAATTCCTCCTTTCAGTGACCAGCGAGAGGCGTGACGATGCCATAGATCTGGTGCGCCGGATGGAGAAGTCGCCAAGGTTCAGCAACCCGCAGATGGTTAGCGAAAAAGCGAAGAGTGATAGCAAGGACAACAAGTTGGCGGTGGAGATCATCTCCGAGTACATTCCCGCGGTGCGCAAGGGGAGCAGCTAATGGCCGACCTGAGCAGAGTTCGTAAGCGGTTTACGGTGGTAGCTGGCGTATTAGGCGGCATCGCCGCTATCGCGGCTTTGTATCTTGTTCTGCCGCTTGGACAGACCAGCGCAGAACTGTACAAAGATTTGGGCGACACCCGCGACGAGTTCAAGCGGAAGGAAGTCCAAGTGCGTCCGTTGCGCGGGCTACCGGACAAGCTGGTAACGACACACGGCGATATTAATGACTTCTATCGGGATAGATTGCCGGCCAGGCAATCGGTGGTATCAGAAGAAATCGGAAAGATTGCCAGCGCAAACCACGTGACTCTGAGCGACGTTCACTACGATAACGTAGAGACTGATATCCCTGACCTGCGTGAAGTGATCGTGGACGCGCAGCTCAGTGGCGACTATGCGAATGTGGCCAAGTTCATAAACGCCGTGGAACGCAACAAGACTTTCTTTATGGTGGATGGGTTGACTCTGGATGAACAAAAGGCCGGAGCTGTGCGGCTGCAATTGAAAATGGAAACGTATTTGCGGCCGAGCAATATTCAAGGCGCGCCCGAGAAGCCTGCGGGCAAGACTCCCGCGTCCGGCAACGCGAAAACTGGAGATTGATGAAAGTCGGAACGGAAAACCGGAAACAGATCGGGTTCCTGATAGTGCTGGCGTTAGTGGCATTGTTCGTGATCGGGCGCATGTACTTTGGGAAGCCGACGGTGTCGGCCAGAGCGCCGGTGCCGGGCGTCGCCGCCACACAGGCGCCGACAAAACCAGCGGCTCCGCGTGCAGCAAAGAAGGGGCGGAAACTGCCTCTGGTAACGTCGTTGGATCCGACGTTGCGATTCGATCTGCTGAAGTCCAGCGAGGACCAGGAATATACCGGCGGAAAGAGGAACATCTTCCAACCACAAGCAGAAGAGATACCGAAGCCGATTGCGCCGCCAGTGAAGACCGTAGCACCGGTGTAGATACCGTTTGATGGGAATAGGGTGGTTTAGGGTATGAGTTT
>JBJMGL010000279.1:0-3484 GCA_045807985.1 Bryobacteraceae bacterium | reverse complement strand
CCTTGAAACTTTAATCACTGCCAAGTCGCTGTCATGATCTACGCCGACAAGTGTCCCGGGCATTGGTCTGTTTGCCGCCCGGTCACCCTGCCCGCGTGTTTCCGCTTCGGTGCGGATATTCAGCTGCACTTTGATGGTGTGGGCATTCTTAATTACGTGGGCGTTTGTCAGGATGTAACCGTCCGGGCTCATAATAATCCCGGAGCCGCTGCTGTTTTCCGCTGTTAAAACGTCGCTGTCTTGTGACATTTCAGCCGTGGTATAGCTGCGCACAAAAATTTGCACAACTGCTCGTCCGGTTCGCTGAGAAATCTCCTCGAAGGATGCGCTCAATTCCCGCAAGACATCCATTTTCGATGGATTTGGTTTTGCCGGAGCCTTGTTCTCAGTAGCGGGCTGCTGCGCTTGGGCAAGGGCAAAGCATCCTGTTATGGCTCCGATAAGAAGACATCGGCTGATTACAACACTGAAATTCATTAGGCTTCCTGTATTGGTATGGATGCAGCAACTCTGAACTTCCATTCGCAACAATTGTTAACCTTTGACAGTACCCCTTAAAATTTGCAAGTTCGTATTCGCATCATGCACGGTCGCCAGCCGAGTCCAGCTGTTACGGAAAGTTCAGCGCGTCCCACGCTCGGCGCATCATCTTTAGTTGCTCTGGGCATTCTGGTCAGCCGCATCACGGGTCTGTTACGGGAAAGCGTGGTCAGCCATTACTTCGGCGTGCATACGATAGCGGCTGATGCCTTCCGTGCCGCTACCCGCATCCCCAACATGCTGAATAATCTGTTTGGCGAGGGGGTGCTCTCAGCAGCTTTCATCACTGTTTATTCGAAGCTGCGCGCCACGGACCAGGATGAGGAGGCCGAACACCTGGCTGAGGTTGTTTTCGGCATTTTGTCGGTTGTTTGCGCCGTGCTTGTGCTCCTCGGCATTACGCTCACGCCGCTATTAACTGCCGTTATTGTGCCTGGGTTTACCGGTGATAAGCGCGCATTGACGATTCGGCTTGTTCGCATCCTTTTTCCCGGAACGGGATTGCTCGTGCTGAGCGCCTGGTGTCTTGGCGTATTGAACAGCCATCGCCAGTTCCTTTTATCCTATTTGGCGCCTGTCGCGATGAATCTCACGATGATTATTGGTTTGGTTCTATTAGGCCAAAACAGCGTACCGGGCCGTCTTGTTATCGATCTCGCCTGGGCCTATCTGCTGGGCAGCGTACTGCAGTTCTTAATCCAGGTTCCGCGCGTTTTGCAGTATCTTCCCAACTTCCGTCCCGCGCTGGAACTCCAATCGCAGTATGTCCGTTCCGTCATACGAAATTTCGGTCCTGTCTTTCTGAGTCGCGGCGTGGTGCAAATCAGCTCGACCGTTGATCAGATGATTGCGAGCTTACTGCCGGGAGGAGCTGTTGCCGCGCTTGGCTATGGTCAAGTGATTGCATTACTTCCGGTCAGCCTTTTCAGCATGTCTGTTTCAGCAGCGGAACTGCCCGCGCTTTCCAGCGTTATTGGTACAGACGAAGAAGTAGCTGTTGTTCTTCGCAAACGGCTTTCCTCCGGGCTACGCCGTATCGCCTTTTTTGTTATTCCTTCCGCCGTTGCCTTTTTGCTGCTGGGAGACGTACTGACAGCGGCTCTTTACCAATCAGGAAAGTTCACGCATGCCGATGCTGTTGAGGTCTGGCTGGCGTTAGGCGGTTCGTCCGTGGGACTTCTGGCTACTGGGCTCGGGAGGTTGTATTCTTCTGCCTTTTATGCGCTGCTCGATACGCGAACGCCGCTTCGTTTCGCTGTCATTCGCATCGCTCTCACCGTTAGCCTGGGCTGGTTGTTTGCTCTGTATGTGCCTCGTTGGCTTGGTCTTGACCCTATGTGGGGGATTGCCGGATTGACTGCTTCGGCTGGCATCGCGGGCTGGGTGGAATTCATTCTGTTGCGTCGCGGTTTGTCAGAGAGAATCGGCAAAATTTCTCTACCGACAGCTTTCACTTTCAGATTATGGGCCGTTGCTTTCGTAGCGGCCCTGCTTGGTTATGGCTGCAAGTTGCTGCTCGGCACAGCTCATCCCAGATTGCTTGCGGCCTTTGTCGTCACGCTCTTTGGTGCCGTCTACTTCGCTGGCACCACATTTCTCGGGATTGAAGAGTCACGCACTACGGTGAACATTGTTCTCCGCCGTTTCCGCAGATAGCGATTTAGGCGTGCATCAGGTTTGCCGTAATTCTGGCAATTTGAAGATCTTCCTGTGCGGGCAGCACCTTTGTTTCGGATTCTCCTAAGAATGCGAGTCCGGCGGTAATCTCCTGGCGGATTTCCTCCGCATGTTCGCCGATGCCGCCGGTAAACACTAATAAATCCAGACCGCCTAGCGCCGCTGTCATAGCCGCTATCGCCTTTCGCACCTGATACGAGAACATGCGGAGGGCCAAATCCGCATCGGCGTTGCTGGCCCGGACGCTTACCAGTTCTCGTGTGTCATTGCTTACTCCTGATACTCCCAGCAATCCAGAGCGGTGATCACAAAGCGCTTCCAATTTCTCCGCGTTCCCATAACCATTTCGCATTAGAAAAAGCAGAATGCCAGGGTCAAGATCTCCGCAGCGCGTGCCCATCATCACGCCGCCGGTAGGAGTCAAGCCCATCGTGGTGTCAATCGACTTGCCGTTTTGAATAGCTGTTATACTGACGCCACTGCCGAGATGTCCCACGACCACCCGTTCCGGTACCGGGTCGAGTTGCGCAAGAATCGATTCCAGCGACAAGCCGTGAAAACCGTATCGCTCGACGCCGAGTTTTGTCACATCGGCTGGTAGCGCAAACTGGCGGCTAACGTCAGGCATTGTCCGGTGAAACGCCGTGTCCAGACAAATGACCTGCGCTACTTCCGGCATTTGGTCCTGCACTGCCTTGATTACATTCAGGGCTGGCGGAACGTGCAAAGGAGCATAATTTGCTGCCGATTGTAACTGCCCCAAAACTTCACTGGTTAATTTCCGGTGCTCACGAACTTGTGGGCCGCCGTGAACCACTCGATGCCCAACCGCGTTCGGCGTGGGCGTTCCGCCTTCCTTCAGCGCCTTTAATGCCTGCTCCAACGCTTCGGCATGAGTGGACAACCTTAGCTTTTGTTCCTGCCTATCCGTCTTTGCATCAGGTTTGAACCAAAAGCTCGAACTGTTGCCGCCGACCTGTTCCGCTTCGCCCTCACAGATGAGCTTTGGCTCACCTTCGCCTGCCGCGTACAACCCAAACTTCAGTGATGACGACCCGCAGTTCAGCGCCAGTATCGATCCTGTGCCTGTCACGCGGTAACCTGAGCTTCCCACTTCCAGTGCTGTATTTCAGGGAGATCCTCGCCATGCGCCATTACATATTCTTTGTGCCGCTGCAGATTTGAGTTCAGCCACTCGCTTGCTTCGGGAATCATGTGCTTCAATCGCTCAATTCGCCGGATAGCATCAAACGCAAGCTGGAACCGG
>JBJMGL010000278.1:0-15522 GCA_045807985.1 Bryobacteraceae bacterium | reverse complement strand
TCCAAATCCGGAGCACACTATTCTTCCCGGCCAATTCGGGCGGGTCCGTCTGCGGACGCAGGAAGTGAAAAACGTGATTCTGGTGCCACAGCGTGCCGTTCAGGAATTACAGAGTATGCAATCTGTCTTCACGGTGGGACCTGATAACAAGGCCCAGGCACGGAATATCGTGACGGGCGACCGCGTCGGAGATAGCTGGATCGTCACGCAGGGCCTGAAGCCCGGCGATAAAGTGATCGTCGAAGGCGTTCAAAAAGTGCGTCCTGGCGCTCCTGTCCAGCCTAGCCCTTACAAAGCTCCAGTCACCGCCACAAATGGGCAAACGCGAGGCTAATCATGGCGCGATTTTTTATTGACCGTCCGGTCTTCGCGATTGTCATTGCAATCGTGATTATTATTCTCGGCTCCGTCGTAATCCCGACGCTGCCCGTTGCCACTTATCCGGAAGTTGTTCCGCCTGTGGTACAGATAACCGCCGTATATCAAGGCGGTAATGCAACGGACCTGGAGCGAACCGTCTCGCAGCCGATTGAGCAGCAACTGACCGGACTTGATGGCATGCTCTATTACTTTGCGCGCGCCTCGAACAACGGCACTCTCACGATTGATGTCACCTTCGAGCTTGGGACCGATCCCGACATTGCCACCGTCAAGGTGCAAAACAAAGTCAGCGTGGCGCTTCCACTCCTGCCGCCGGAAGTGCAGCGCGTCGGCGTAACGACGAAGAAGGTATCGTCCTCCTTCCTGCTGTTTATTGCGTTGACCTCTCCCGATAACCGGTATAACTCGCTATTCCTGAACAATTACGCGACCATTAACCTCGTTGACAAGATCGGAAGCCTGCCCGGCGTTGGCAACGCCGTTCTCGGAGGCCAGCAGAACTACAGCATGCGGGTCTGGGTTGATCCGGATAAAATGGCGAAATTATCGCTGACCGCTACTGACGTTAACAACGCTATCCAGGCGCAAAATCGACAGAACCCGGCCGGTTCAATCGGACAACCTCCCATTCCCAAAGGCACCGATTACCAATATCCTGTTAACGCCTCCGGCCGTCTACTCACCGCGCAAGAGTTCGGCGACATTATTGTCAGGGCACAACCGGATGGATCACTCCTTCGCGTGCGCGATGTGGGCCATGTCGACCTTGGAGCACAGGATTACAGCAGTTTCACTTACTGGAACCGTCGCGAGGCGGGCTTCATTATCGTGTATCTCTCTCCAGGCGCAAATGCGGTTGAAACTCAGCGGCAAATCGTCAAGTTCATGGACCAGGCGAAACAATCGTTTCCCGCTGGACTTCAGTACGCTATTCCTTATGATTCGACCCGCTTCGTAACAACTTCCATTCGCGAAGTGCTACAGACACTATTTGAAGCGATTCTCCTCGTCATCATAGTAGTCTTTGTCTTCCTGCAGAACTGGCGCGCCACGCTCATTCCGCTGCTCACCGTTCCCGTTGCGGTCATTGGCACTTTTGCGCTTTTTCCGGCTTTGGGCTTCTCCATCAACACCACGAGTTTGTTCGGCTTGGTCCTGGCTATTGGAATCGTGGTGGACGACGCCATTGTTGTTGTTGAAGCCGTTCAACTCAATATTGATCGCGGCATGAAACCGCGCGAGGCTACCATCCACGCTCTGGATGAAGTATCTGGCCCCGTGATCGCGATTGCCTGTATCCTGGCGGCTGTTTTTATTCCTGTCGCTTTTTTGGGCGGAATCAGCGGCCAGATCTATCGTCAATTTGCCTTGACCATCGCGTCATCGGTTCTGATATCGGCCTTCAGCGCCCTCTCCCTGAGTCCCGCTCTCTGCACTCTTCTTTTGAAGCCCAAGAGCAAATCCAAAGGATTGCTTGCTAGGTTGTTTGGCGGTTTCAATCGAGGTTTCGAGTGGACCACCAACCGCTACCTTTTCGGCGTTCGCGGACTGATTCGTAAAAGCTTATTGGCCCTAGTTGCCCTGGGAGCTATCTATATTGGCACTGGCGCTCTCTTCAAAATTCTGCCCGGCGGCTTCCTGCCCGATGAGGATCAAGGCGTGTTCATTTCCTCGGTTCGCCTGCCTGACGGAGCCTCTACAGAGAGGAATGTGGCGACCAGCAAGCAAGTCGAAACCGTCCTGAAAACCACTCCTGGCATACACGACGTATCCCTTGTCGGCGGACTGGACATTCCGACCGCCACGAATAATTCGAACGTGAGCACTGTTTTTGCCACGCTGGATCCCTGGGACGAGCGAAAGAGCAAGCAGACGCAGTTTCAAAACATCTTAGCCTCGGTTCAAGGCCGCTATTTCGGCATCAAAGATGGATTCATTTTCGCCTTCGGACTCCCCCCGATCCTTGGGCTTGGTACCTCCGGCGGCTTTGAATTCATGCTGGAGGACCGTTCCGGCGGCACCGTCGATCAACTCGCGCAAGCAACCGACGAACTCGTTGCCGCCGCCAGCAAGCGGCCCGAACTGCAGAATGTCATCAGCACATTCCGTAATACGGTTCCGCAGTACAAAGTTGATCTTGATCGTGAGAAAGCCGAAACGCTTGGAATTCCTGTTACGGATGTGTACAATGCGCTGCAAACTTTTCTGGGCGGCCTTTATGTGAACGATTTCAACCGCTTCGGACGAACTTGGCGTGTTTACCTGCAAGCCGATCCGGATTTCCGGCAACAGCCCTCCGATATCAATCGTTTCTATGTGAGGACAAGCCAGGGCGACATGGTTCCGCTCAGTACTCTTGTCCGCACCCAGGCGGTTACCGGTCCGGATGTGATTTATCGCTACAACCGCTACCGCGCCGTTAAAATTATCGGCAGCGCTGCTCCAGGTTACAGTTCCGGGCAAGCCGCAGCCGCCATGGAAGATTTAGCAAAACAGCTTCCCAATGGCTTCGGCTACGAGTGGACCGGCACGGTATATCAGCAGAAGCTATCCGAAGGCAAGGAAGGTTATACATTTGGACTCGCCGCTGTTCTTGTGTTCCTGTTCTTGGCTGCTCTGTATGAAAGCTGGTCAACGCCGTTCTCAGTCATCATGGCAGTTCCGCTCGGTATTTTTGGCGCCTTGCTGGGCATCTTTTCTCGCAGCTACGCTTATGACGTTTACACGCAGATTGGCATCGTCACGCTGATCGGACTGGCCGCTAAAAACGCCATTCTGATTGTCGAGTTCGCCAAGCTGCGCCAGGAAGAAGGCAAATCCATCGAGGATGCCGCCATTACGGCGGCGCAGCTCCGGCTCAGACCGATTCTTATGACTTCCTTCGCCTTTATTTTGGGCGTGGTTCCGCTTGTTATCGCCACCGGCGCGGGCGCCGGAGCACGGCGGGCTCTGGGCACCACAGTCTTCAGCGGAATGGTTGCCGCTACGATTCTGGCCGTGTTTATTGTTCCTGCCCTTTACGTGGTGGTAAACCGTATCGCCGCCCGCCGCAAGGCTGCCACACCAGTGTCAACCCATCGTCCTGAGCCCGCAGTTGTCGGAGGTGGCGATTGATCCGCTCCGCCGTTGCCACTCTCGCGATGCTTTGCTTAACGGGCTGCGCCATGGGACCGAATTACAAGCGTCCCAAGGTCCAGTCGCCTGTTCAGTACCGGCAGCCGGTTCCGGTCACCGAGCCTGTCAGTAAAGCATCGCTGGCCGATCTTTCTTGGACCAATTTGTTTGGTGATGACGTCATCACCAACCTGGTAAGGACCGCACTCCACCAGAGCAATGATCTCGAAGCCGCTACGCAGCGCGTCTTACAAGCCCGCGCGCAGCTGGGTGTTGTTCGTTCGCAGCTTGCCCCGCAATTGTCGGCTTCCGGCAATTTTACGGCGGGCCGCACCTCCAGCATTGGATCGTTCAACTTTATTCAGTCAGGCGCAAACCTCGCCGCCAGCTATACGCAGGCGGGTCTTAACTTAGCCTGGGAGGTCGATGTCTGGGGTCGGCTCCGCCGCTTGACCGAATCCGCACGCGCTCAGTATCTGGCACAGGAGGAAGCGCGCCATGCCGTGGTTTCCAGCCTGATCGCCGATGTGATCACTACGTACTTGAACTTGCGGGAACTAGACCTTGAATTGGAGATCGCCCGTCAGACCAGGAATGTCGGAGAAAGCGGCCTCAAACTGACGACCCTTCGAAAAGACCGTGGAGTGGCAACTGGTCTCGATGTCCGCCAAGCCGAACAGTTACTCTACACGGCCACATCGCAGATCGCAGCCACGGAGCGGGCCATCGCCGAGACCGAGAACCTATTAAACGTTTTACTGGGACAGAACCCAGACGACATTCCACGGGGTAAACCGCTGGTTGAACTGGTAGGTCCATCCAAGGTGCCAGCCGGCCTTCCTTCCGACCTTCTCGAGCGCCGTCCCGACATCCGGCGGGCAGAGCAAAACCTGGTCGCTGCCAACGCTCAGATTGGCGCAGCGAAGGCGCTGTTCTTTCCTCAAATTTCTCTGACTGGATTTTTAGGGGTGCAGAGCCGCACCCTCGGCGAGCTGTTTACCGGCCCGGCACGCTTCCAGAACATCGCTCCTGCCGGATTTCTACCTATTTTCAACGCCGGGCAATTGCGTAACAACCTCCGCTTAACGGAGGCACAGCAGCGCGAAGCTGTCGCCACCTATCGCGGAACAATTCAGACCGCATTTCAGGAGGTCTCCAGCGCTCTTGCCGATTACCAAAAGAACCGTGAGCAGCGCGGAGAACAGGAGTTGCTGGTGAAGGCATTGCAAGACGCCACTCGCCTCTCAAATCTTCGTTATAGAGGCGGCCTGGACAGCTTTCTTCAGGTTATCTTCGCCGAGCGGAACGAGTTTGCCAGCGAATTGATTCTGGCCCAGCTACGAAAGGACGAGTTGTTATCACTCGTCCAGCTCTACCGCGCCCTCGGCGGCGGTTGGCAAAATCCGTAAGCTGGAACTGTCATGCTGTAATTCATGATGTCGCCGCTGCTTTATAACCTGTCTTCCTAACCAATTACTACGCATTCCGCGGTACGGCTCCCGAATGAACGGTCGAACGTGACCAAAATGAGCCCAGCCGCTTGCGAGAAAGCCAGAAGATATGCATCAGCCCACAGCTTGGGTGACGCAGTTGCCAAGTGCCAGTGCTTCCGAAATTGCAATTCTAGATCTTCGGGTTCGGTCAGGAACCCGATGTGGTCATCGGATGTGATCTGGTCCCAAATCTCCCACGCGCCCTCCATGGTTCGCACGTCATGGCCAATGACCGCTGTTGTTGTCGACAGGCGCAGCACCGTCAACTGTGTAAAACGGCAGAACAGGAATCGTCCCTCTGCCGCCTGCTCAAACCAGGAACGCGCTACCTCCGAGTGTTCGTGACGGTCCTAGATGAGTGCGAGCCAGACGTTCGCGTCAAGGAAATTCAATGTGTTTATAAATTTGCTCGTTTGAAAGTGGAATCTTCCGCCCTTCGGAGCGAATTAACGGGAACTGCACGCGGTGGCGCACTGGTTGGGTGTTCAGCAGGACCTTCTCTACACCACGTAGGATCAGTTCGCGGGCGGAGCAGCCTTGAGCCGTGGCTTGTTGTTTGAGCCTGCGATAAAGAGGCTTGGGAATGTCAACCGTGGTGCGGACCTTTTCTGGTTTCACGGAACTATCTTCCATAAATATGGCACGTTTGAAGTGTCAGCCGCACAATTTTTGTTAGGGCATGTAGGCCCTAACCGTGGCGAAGGGCAACGTTTCAGCAAAGTAAGTGCATACTGGATACCGAAATTGACAGGCCAGAGCGAAAAACCAGCATAGAGTTCGCGGGCAAACAGAAGAAGCGAACTTCCGGTGAGAAATGGCTCCCATTTCCAGCGTTTTGGGAGCGCTACCTGGCCGAACTTTGAGCCTTCGCTATAGTACGGCCAACTACACCATGGCAGACATACTGTCTAACAAGTCGAATAATGCTCAATCTGCTCTGCAACTCTAGGCCCCCAAGCTAGCAGGAAAACCGTGTGGTCATCAATAACAAGAGTCTCCACCTTGCAGACGCGCTGGCCGTTCTTCTGATAAGGGTCTCCCACGTTTTCGTATTTCGCGTGTAATAGCAGGAGAGCCTCACGGTAACAGCCCTCATAGTCCTCGTTAGTCATGCCCTTGTGAATCTCCATATTTTGTGAACACTCCTTTTGGATTGATTAATAGATTTCCCCTATTTCTCTTTGTTGCAAAATAAAAACCCTAGGGCAAAGATCCTCGGCATAACTACGCGGTGGTGTATTAAACCCACCCCAATTTCCCGAGGTGGCGCTCAAAGCTACTGCACTTTCAAAAACTGCGGTAATCGCGTTTCCGTGTTCCCAAGCGCGCGCGCAAGACTCAGTTTGGCTAAATTATGCGCGAACAGGCTGGTAATGTAGTCGAGGTCAGCGGAAGCAACCGTAGCCTCGGACTGTACAACCTCAACCGTATCGGTAACCCCAGCTTCAAAGCGCTGGCGAGTAAGCTGCAACGTTTCGCGTGCGACTTGTCGGTTATTGCGGGACACCTCCACTTGACTGGCCGCTGCTTGCAAATCGAAAAGCGCATTGCGAATTTCGCTTTCAATGCGGGAACGGGTATCCTCGAATTCGGCGCGGCGCTGATCCAAAGCCGCTTGCGCCTGCTCTACATCGCCTTCTGTCCGTCCGCCAGCCCAGATTGGAATGCGCAGCGTGCCGGTAACAGAAAACGTCCCGTGCGCCTGGGTAGGCCGAAGGCCAATAGCTCCGTAATCGGCGTTGACGGCCAGAGATGGGTAACGCTCAGCGCGAGCTGCGGAACGGGCTCGCTCGGCTGCCAGTAGTTGTTTGCTGGCAGCTTGGAGATCAGCGCGATTGTCAAAAGCCTGCTTCAGCGCCTCCTCAATAGGAAGCGAGGGTGCATCAGCGTACGGCACCTGATCCGTGAGCTGGTACTGATCGGTAGGCGGCAAACCAGTGAGCCGTGCAAGATTGATCTTTTGCTTCGCCAAGTCATTTTCGAGAGTAGTTAAGCGCTGTTGCTGCGTCTGCAATTGAACCAAACTTTGATTCACCTCAATCTGCGCCGAAAGACCGGCCTGTCGCTGCTCCTGTGTTTGCTTGTAAAGAGCCTTGGCCGTTTCAACCTGAGCGCGTTCAGCATCGACGCGAGCCTGTGCGGCAATGGCTTGCAGGTATGCGCCGCCCACGGCGAGAGCAACCAGATCGCGTGCGTCATGGAGGGAAAGTTCATTCGCGTGCCGGGCTTCCTGCGCAGATCGGTAGTTATGGATCGCGGAAAAATCAACGATATTTTGCGTAAGCGTGGCGCGCAAATCGAAATAGTTAAAGGGACCAACCACGGCAGGAATGGAAGGTCCCTGAATCCCGAACGCCCGCAGGTAAGTCTGCTGTTCAACTTCCCGCAACGAACTGCTGAGATTCGGAAGCAGAGTGCTGCGCGCTACGCGCTCCTGCCCATGCGCCTGCCGAACCGCCTGTGCCAAGCCCACCGCGCCAAGGTTAAACGCAACGCCACGGCTCACCGCTTCACGTAAACTGAGCGCCCCCGAAAAAGGCATGCGCGCCGTGCTGTTGGCGCTCCCGGCAAAAGGGCCTTGCGTCTGTACGGTCGTGTTCAGCGTATTAACGCTGCTTGTAGTGCCGGGAACAGGCGTCTGCGTCGTATTCACCGAGCCTGTCTGCCCGGTACGGCCTGAAAGCGGAACTTGCACGGCGCGTATTTCCGTGTTGCTAGAAGGAGTCTGTCCAGGCAATTGCCCCCACGCCGAAACAGCATGGAAAAAGGCGGCTAAAGGGAGCGTGATGAAAAGAATTTTTTGCATGCGTTTTCTATTCGAGTTGTTTACGAAACCGCCACACACTGAGCGACAGCAGGACCAGTGTAAAGAGAAAAAGTGCGAGTAAATTAGGCCACAGTTCCTCTAGTCCGCTGCCCTTGAGTAAGGTACCGCGCGTGATCACGCCAAAGTGGCGAATGGGATTCAACACAGTAAGCGGCTGCATCCAATGGGGCATGGCCTCGACAGGCGTGAGCGCGCCCGAAAGAGAAGCAAGCGGCGGATTTACGAAGAAACTCATCAGTTGAGCCTGTTGCGCGGATTTGGTGAAAGTAGCAATGAATGTGCCGATGCCAATGCCGCACAGGACGCACAATGCGGCTCCGGAAAGTACCAAAAGCAGATTGCCCCGGAACGGAACGCCAAACGCAACTTTCAGGAGAAAAGTGGCAAAGAGCACCATCAGGAGCAACAGCCCAAACAGCGGAGCAATCTTGGCAATGATAATCTCCGCAGTGCCGGATGGAGTCATTAAAAGCTGCTCGACAGTCCCTCGTTCGCGCTCCTTGATCATGGCCGTGGAAGCAACCAGGGAACCGTTGAGGATCAGCAACACGCCGAAGGTGCCGGTAGCGATGAACCAGGAGTTGATAAGGCCAGGATTGAAGAGAAACGCGGGTTGCAAAGTCACCTGGCCACGGCGGCTCAAATCAACTCCCGCAATCTGGCGAAACTCAGCATGAATCCCGCCGCTTTGCAGAAGGCGACGATTATAGGATCGTATGACGCCTTCCGCATAGCCCTGGCCGATCGCGGCAGTATTGGCGTTCACCGCATTCAACAAAACCTGAACGTTTGTCTGGCGTCCGCGCTGCAGATTCCGCGCATAATTATAAGGAATCACCAGACCCACATCGAGATTGCCACGGGAAAGGGCATCACTAAGCTGATTGACGGAAGCGTAATTCCCGGCCAGTCGAAAGCTCTTGCTCTCGCTTATAGCGGCCCGCAACTCACGGCTCTCAGGCGTGCGGCTGTCATCGATGACCCCAAGTCGCAAATCAGACACAGTGGAGTTCAACGCGAAGCCAAAGAGCAGAAGCTGCAACGTAGGCGGCACAATAAGCGACATAGCGAGACGCTTGTCGCGCCGGATTTGATTGAATTCTTTGCGGATCAGCGACCGCAAGCGCGAGCCGAAGGAAGTACGATGAGCTGTTTCCGTGGTCATATCTTGAGCTGCATACGGCGCATGCTGCGCCAGGCAATGAGATAAAAAACTGTACCAATAACGGCAATCACCAGAACGCGGGTCCACATGGCAGGCCACCCGCCGCCGACCAGCAGCGCATCGCGCACAACTTCGATGTAATAGCGCCCCCACACAATAGCGGAAATCCAGCGCAAGCCCGCGGGAATGTTAGCAACCGGAAATATCAGTCCGGAAAGCAGAAAAACCAGCAGAAATCCGCCCAGAGCAACAGCCTGAATCGCGGCTGCCTGATTCGGAATGGCGGAGCCGATCAGGGTGCCGAACGCGGAAACACAGAACGAATAAAGGACCGTGGCAACAACCAGCGGAGTAGGATCGCCAACAAAACGAAGACCGAAATAAGTAAACAGCAGAAGAAGCGAAAGCAGCCACTCGGCAAGAGCAATCAACATAAACGCAAAAATCTTGCCGAGCAGGAACTCGTGAGCGGAAATACTAGAAACGTAAACCTGCAAAATTGTTTTCTGCTCGCCCTCTTTGGACATGGCAAGAGCCGCCAGCAGAGGTGGGAACATGGAGATGCCGAGCACGAAGATACCCGGACCATAAAACTTTTTCGATTCGCGGCCAGGGTTGTACCAAAGGCGAATCTGAGCGCGCACAGGCTCAAGACGAGCGCCGCCCCTGCCGGTGTTTTGGTTGTAAGCGCTGGCAATCTGTCCGGCATAACCCTGAATCAGCCGAGCAGTGTTAGCGTCGGTAGCATCAATGACAAACTGCACGCCGGAATTAACGCCACGGGCCAGATCGCGGCCAAAATGCCTGGGAATAATCAGAACAGCCCGTGCGGTATTTGAGATGAAAGCATCGTCCGGCTGCTTGTCGGTAGGCCAAGCAACCACGTGAAAGGTAACGGAAGCGCGGAACGCATCAATCAAGCTGCGCGACGCGGGTGAGCTGTCCAGATCCTGCACTACAATTGGCAGATCACTGACGGTGAGCGAAATAGCCGTGCCGAGCAGCACAAGAATGATAAGCGGCAGCACCAGAGCAAGCGTCAGCGCCAAACGATCACGTGTGATCTGCGTAAGCTCCTTACGAGTTTGAGCGAAGATACGTCTCACAGTCAATCCTCCGAAGCCACTTTGCCTTCTTGACGGGCCTTCTCGACAACTACAATGAACACGTCTTCCAGCGAATACTTTTCTTCGTAAGCGTCACGAACGTCCATGCCAGCAGCTTTCAGCTTGTCCGTAACCGTGCGGATACCTGTGTCCACCTCTTCATCCGTAATGACGTGGAGGCGATCCCCAAAAAGCGACACGCGCCAGCGCTCCTCCTTCGTCTTGAGCAGATCAGCGGCGCGCTGTGGCTGGTCAACGATAAATTCGAGAAGATGCCCACCCTGCTGCGCCTTAACGCCGCTTGGAGTGCCTTCAACCACTAGCTCGCCGGCCACCATGAAGCCCAGACGATTGCACTGTTCTGCTTCTTCCAGGTAGTGCGTGGTGACAAGAATGGCGGCCCCGGCATCCGCAAGCTGGTTGATCATGCGCCAGAAAGCGCGACGGGCCAAAGGATCAACGCCGGAGGTAGGCTCGTCGAGGAACAATACGCTTGGTTCATGGGTGATGGCGCTACCGAAAGCAACACGCTGTTTCCATCCGCCTGGCAGGCTGCCCGTGATTTGATCGCCCTTGCCCTCAAGGCCGGAAAACTCCAGCACCCAACGCTTCTTCTCGTCGCGCTCCCCTTCGGGAACGCCATAAACTCCAGCGAAGAAATCGAGATTTTCCGTAATTGTCAGGTCGTCGTACAACGAAAACTTCTGCGACATGTAGCCGATACGTTCGCGCACGCTTTCCGAGCGCAAACTGCCCCGCTCACCCGCCAGCTCCATCTCGCCGCTGGTAGGCCCCAACAGTCCGCAGAGCATTTTGATCGTGGTGGTCTTGCCCGCTCCGTTCGCCCCCAGCAAGCCATAAATCTCGCCATAGCGGACCTGTATATTCACGTTCTTGACGGCATTGAAATCGCCAAAGCGCTTGGTCAGGTTCTTTGCGCCAATCGCAATCTCCTCGCGGAGATCGCGGTGCGGATGCTTGCCGGGAAAGGGCGGCGCTTTCATCTCCTGCCCAATCGTGCGCAACGTGGCGACAAACGTATTTTCAAGGGTGGGCTCATCCACATGAAAGTCTTCCACCTTGAGACCGGCACTCTCCAGTTTGCTCTTAATGAATTGGCAGCCCCGTTCGGCATGGGGAGCAATCACATCCAGGCGGTCGCCAAATCGCTGGACATCGGTAATGTCGCGTCCTTCGCCTGCGGCGTCCGACAAAATCTGTTCGGCCTTGCCAAGATCCTCCGTGCGTACTTCGATTCGCTTCGCCCCGAGTCCCTCACGCAGTTCGGCGGGCGTCCCCACTTTACGGAGTTCGCCAAGATGCATCAGAGCCACGCGCCCGCAACGTTCCGCTTCATCGAGATACGGAGTCGCCACCATAATCGTGAGACCCTCCGCCGAAAGGTGTGCCAGCGTGTCCCAAAACTCACGGCGGGAGACCGGATCAACGCCAGTGGTCGGTTCGTCCAGGAGAAGAACACTCGGTTGAGCGACCAGCGCGCAAGCGAGCGCAAGCTTCTGTTTCATGCCGCCGCTCAGACGTCCGGCCAGACGGTCGGTAAAACGATCCATGTCGAACATCTCCAAATAACGGTGGCCGCGTTCGCGAATCCGCGCACGAGGTACGCGGCGAAGATCACCGACGTACTGGATGTTCTCAGCCACGCTGAGATCGGGATACAAACTAAACGCCTGAGTCAAGTAGCCGACTTCGGAACGCGCCTCGCGTGCGGGACGGCCGAAGATGTTGGCGACGCCGGAAGTCGCCTCCATGACACCGGCCAGAATCTGAAAGGTGGACGTCTTGCCCGCGCCGTCAGGGCCAATCAAGCCGAAAATTTCACCCTTATTGACCTCCAGCGCAATCCCGCGCACCGCCTGAATCGCGCCATAGTCCTTCCGGAGATCGCTGATATAAATCGCCACCCCGCTGCCCCGCTCTCCCGAAGCAGCTATTTGCGAGGGTGCAGGCGCAGCCGTGGTCATTTGCGCCGCTGCCTTTCAGGCCAAGTATCGCCACTGATGAGAATCTCGCCGTCAGCGGGCATGCCCGGCTTGGCGTAGCCCATGGCGGCTTTGAGCTGGAGCTTCACGCCGACTACCTGTTTCACGCGATCATCGCGGAAATACGTGTTCTCGGGAGTGAACGTAGCTTCCGGATCAATGCGCGAAATATACGCGTCAAGAGCGCGGGAAGGATTGGAATCCAGGTAAACATGGGCCGCTTGGCCGATCCTTACTTTGCCAATCTGGCCTTCCGGCACAAAGCCGCGCAGATAGACCTTGCTTAGGTCGAGCATGGTGACAAGAGCCGTGCCCGCCTGCACCACTTCACCAGGCTCGGCGGTGCGCGTCACAATCGTTCCATCGAACGGAGCCGCGACGATCAGATCTTTCCGGTTCGCCTGCGCTTCGGAAAGTTGTGCCCGCGCACGAGCAGCATCCGCGGCTGCGCTGGCAATCTCTGCCTGCTGCTGGGCAATCTGCTGGCGAACAGCGGCGGAGGCCGCATTCCGTATCTCGGGATTGACAAGGCTGGACTTCGCTACATTCAAAGCGCCGCGAGCAGCCTCCACGCGCCGTTGAGCCGCTGCCACGACAGCTTCCTGTGTAGCAGCGGTAGTGACAGCCTGCTTGCCCCGACGCTCGGAAACCGCGCCGGATTTAGCCAAGCGCGTGTAGGCATCTCTATCAAACAAAGCGAGCTCCAGCGAATGCTGCTGCTGGGCATACTCTGCTTCCGCAGCAGCAAGCTCCGCCTCCGCCTGACGCACGCGGCCTTCCGCATCCACCTTGGACTGAGCGGTTTGCAGTTGAGCCTGCTGCAATTGCTCTTGCAGTACAGCAATCTGCTGTTGAGCGGAGCGTAAACTGGCATTGGCTTGCAGCACAGCCGCTTGCGCCTGCTCTTCCCGCGCGCGTACCTGCTGGTCATCCAAAACCGCAATCACGTCACCGGATTTGATCGAATCTCCTTCCCGAAAAAGGATTTGGAGAATGCGGCCCGTCGTTTTAGGCGAAACTGCGGAATCATCCCCCTCAATGCGGCCGCTCAGCGCAACGATATTGTCAGGAAGCTTGGGTTGCAAAAAGAAAATTCTCCAAACCGCAATCCCCGACATAACCAACAAAAGCAAAATGACAAAAGGAATAAACCGTCGTCGCGAAGAAGCCTGATTCGGCTGCGCCGCTGGCGGCGAAGGTGGAGAAGATTGTTGCTTTTGCCGCTCTGCTGGTTGCGGCGGAGCTGTTTGAACATCGCTCATTTGGTAGACCTCCCCGAGCGCTTCTTATGTTTACTAGCTGGCTTGGCATTCGCCAAAGCATGAAGGGAACAAAGGGAGAAATCGGCAATATGGTCCGCGATCTGCTCAATTCGTTGGGAGTTCAATTCAAGCTCAGGCCAGACTCGCGAAATAACAGGCGTGGCATGGACATAATGCACAACCTGCCCGACAATGCTGTGCGCACAAAGCCGCACTTTCTCATGATCGGACGGCAGATGAATAATACGGCTAATCGTCTCGCGAAGACGCGCATAGCGCGGACGGATCACCTCATCCACCACGCGATCGAGCGCGGCACTGGGCCGGGCCAATTCCTGCGTCATCAAACGTATGTGCAAAGAAGCCAGATCACGTCCATGGGCCTCTCGTAGAAGGGTACGGATCTGGAATCGCAGCGCCTCTTCAGGCGACTTGCAGCGCTTCATCTGATCGATCACCCGTGTATCGGCATCAGCCAGCAAGGCGCTTTTCAGAACCGCTGTGTACAAACCGAGTTTGTCGCCGAAGTGATAGTTGACAGCCGCCACATTAACGTCAGCCAGCGCACAAATATCACGAACTTTAGCGCCTTCATAGCCCTGCTCGGCAAAAATCTTCCCGGCAGCCTGTAGCAGGCGCATACAGGTTTGATCCGTTTCATCCTTTTGCGGCCGGCTTGGCATTAAACAGCAGTTTAAAACAATTGTTTGAATCTGACAAGAGTTTTTCCTGTGACATTTGCGTTAACTTCGTCAAGATTAGGAGGATACAAGCTTCTATTAGGCATGGAACAAACAAAGCGTCCAGTGACGGTGCTCTGGAATGTAAGATCGGGTTGGGATGAAGGCGAGCGCGAAGCGGAGGCAGTCCGTCATGTGTTAGCCGAAGTGGACCCTAATCTGAAATTTCAGAAGCTCGACAAAGGACACGACATAATCCAACAGTGCAAAGACTGCCTCGATTCCGGCTCGCAAGTGCTGGTAGCCGCCGGTGGTGACGGAACAATTAATGCGGTTGCATCGGCGCTGATTAACAAGCCTGCGGCACTGGGAATCATTCCGGCGGGAACGCTGAATCATTTCGCGCGCGATCTCGCCATCGAAATCGATCCGGAAAAGGCAGCGCGGCAACTAGCAGAGGGACACGAAGTAACGGTCGATGTCGGCTGGGTCAACGGCCGTATCTTTGTGAACAACTCTGTTCTAGGAATCTATCCGGTCTATCGCGCTACCCGGGAAGCTTACGAGGCGCGCGGCCTCGGTAAAACCAGCATAGGCAGATTTCTAGCCGTGCTGGGCGGTATCTTGCGCGTCTTCTGGCGCGTGCCGCACATGGCGGTTCGGCTGGTAGTCAATGGCCAGACGCGCATTATGCGGACCCCTTTTGTCTTGATTGCAAACAATGAGCATGAGTTGGAAGAATGGCGTATTGGACGGCGCACCTCCCTCAGCAAAGGGCACCTATGGGTCTATGTCATGCGCAAGTCCAGCCGTTGGTCGCTGCTTCGCTTCTTTGTCAGCTTTATCCTCGGACGGTTCTCAAAAAAAGACGCATTTGAAGAGTTCCGAGTGCGGGAGTTGCGCATCGAAACCAGGCGCAAACGAATCGGCGTAGGAGTAGATGGGGAAATCGTCCAAATGCAATCACCGCTCGAATATCGCTCGCTGCCGAAATCACTACGAGTCATTGCGCCGTCTAATTATTTAAGCGATAGGGAAACACAGGCGGAAAGCTAAATGCGACGCATTGTCCATATCTCCGATCTTCATTTCGGCAACAACGATCCGGCACTGCTACAGCCCTTAAGAAAGGCCATTGAAAGCATCGAGCCGCACTTTCTCGTTATTTCCGGCGATCTGGTCGAACATGCCAGCAACGCGGAATTCGAGCAGGCCCGCAACTTCCTGCGCACCCTGCCAAAGCCGCAGATGGTAGTTCCAGGCAACCACGACCTCGCCTTCTACAACTTCTTCCAGCGAGCAGCAGTTGGACTCGCCACATATAAAAGGTACATCACCGACGATCTCCAGCCGGAATATCAGGACGACGAAATAGCGATTCTTGGAGCAAACACATCACGCGTCTGGCCCATCCGTGGCGGTAGCCTGAGCTCGCTTCAGTTAGAACAGTTGGCTAGGAACTTCGCGGCTATCTCCGACGAAAAAGTGCGC
>JBJMGL010000277.1:0-5976 GCA_045807985.1 Bryobacteraceae bacterium | reverse complement strand
AGTGTTGCCGTTGCGGCCTTGCGTGCTTGCTTCCGATGCTTTCTTTCCGTTTCCTGATGGAGTAGAAGAGGCTGCCAAGCACGGCGTGACAGCAGTGATTCAGCCAGGAGGGTCAGTGCGAGATGCGGAAGTGATCGCTGCGGCAGATAAGCTCGATATCGCGATGGTGTTTACAGGCGTTCGGCACTTCCGGCATTAATGGTCCGGAAAGGTTCAGGCTCGAAGGGCCATGGCGGAAGACCAGTCCGCCGGAAGCTCGCCGATGTCGAGCAGCTTGCCCTTTTCCAAGTGGCGCACGGTTTTGGCAAACTTGGCCGCGTGCGGGTCGTGCGTCACCATGATGATGGTTTTGCCGAATTCCTGATTCAACCGTTTGAGCATGTTCAACACGTCTTCCGCGGAAGTGGCGTCCAGATTCCCGGTTGGCTCGTCGGCAAGGATCAGATCAGGATCGGTGACGATGGCGCGTGCAATAGCGACACGCTGCTCCTGACCACCTGATAGCTGCTTCGGCAGATGCTTCATGCGGTCGCCGAGGCCGACTAGTTTAAGAGCCGTTTCGGCATGTTCCAGGCGCTCTTTTTTATTGAGGCGCGTGAGCTTTAAAGGCAACTCTACATTTTCGAGCGCGCTCAGAACCGGCAACAGATTGAAGGACTGAAAGATGAAACCGATGTGCTCGTTGCGCCAATGAGCGATTTGTTTGTCAGTGAGCTGGCGCAGATTTGCGCCGAGCACTTCGATGTCGCCGCTAGTGGCTTTGTCCATGGCGGCAATCAGATGGAGCAGAGTTGATTTGCCTGATCCGGACGGACCCATGAGGGCCAGGAAATCGCCGCGTTTGATGTCGATGTCTACTGCGTCGAGCGCCACAACGTGGAACTCATCACGTACGAAGTCCTTCGTTAATTTGCGCGTGGTAACGACCGCTTCACTCATGCATTCAGCCTTTCTCTCTACTTAACCTCAACCTTGGCGCCGTCTTTGAGATTCCCTGGCGGACTTACAATTAACTCCTCGCCGCCAATCAGGCCGTCCGCAACCAGAATGCCCTTTTGCGAAGAGCCGTTTGTGGTGACAGGCCGCTTGCGCGCATGCCCATTGACGACGACAAAAACGTTTCCATTTTGCACCGTGCCTTCCGGCACAACGACTAAACGTTTTGCCGATGCTGTTGGTTCCGCAGCGGCTTCGTTATAGAACGCAACCGTGGCGTTCATGTCAGGCCGGAGATAGTTATCGGGATTTTGTATGCGAACTTTCACTTGCACCGTCGCTTTGGCGCGATCCGCTTCTGGGGAAACCTGCTCCACAAAACCTTGATACTTCCGGTCAGGATAAGCATCGGTGGTGACAATTCCTTTCTGCCGTGGACCTAGTTTGGGAAAATCATTTTGGCTGATATCGAGTTCCACTTGCAGGTAGTTCAGGTCAGCCATCGTGACAAGATAACCTTTCGCTCCTTTATCGCCGACAAAACCGGTGGTGACAAACTCGCCCTTTTCCACGTTACGATCGAGGATCGTACCAGTAACGGGAGCCCTGATAATTGTGTTATCCAATTGCGTTTGGGCGTAAGCAACTTGGCCCTTTACTTGGTCAATTTGACCGAGGGTTTGCGCAATCTGTTCTTTGCGGGGGCCGAGAACGGAAAGGTCCAGCGTGCGGGAAAGGCTGGCCACTTTCGCTTCGTAGCCGTCGTATTTGGCTTGCGCGTCGTCCAAAGCCTGTTTGGCCAGAACACCTTCTTTCACGAGTTGGCGAGTTCGCTCCAGTGACGTTTTGGCGTTGGCGAGATCCGCCTTCGCTTCGTTGACATCGGAACGAGCTTTTTCGATTTCCTCGGGCCGCGAGCCATTTTTCAGTTCTTCAAGTTTGGCTTGCAGGTTTGCCAGTTGACCTTTTTGTTGCGCCAGTTGAGCGCGGTATTCGTCATCTTCCAGGCGCACCAAAACCTGACCGGCTTGCACTTTGTCGCCCTTGTCTACCCCTATGGAAGCGACGCGGCCATTTACTTTGGAAGCAACCTCAATTTTATGCGCCGCAATGATATAGCCGGTTGCGCTGAGGATCACTTGCTCACCGGCTGCCGAGGCGCTGACGGGTGATTGAACTTGCACAACCTGAACAGGCGTGGCGGCGTTTACTTTCTGATAAGCCAGAAGCGCAGCAACAGCACCCAATCCAAGGAGAACGGCAATTCCAATGAGCTTTAAAACCGGTTTTGAATCCTGCGAGCGCCGCGCATCCCGGTCAATGCGCAGGCGCTTTAAATCTGTATCCATTGGTAAGTATCAAAATAGCGCTATATTTCACGCAGCGCGACCAGAATTTCCTTCTTAGCTGCCTGACGAGCGGGCAGCAAACCACCTAACACTCCCAGCAGGAGAGAAAACAGTAGACCGACAGCAATCACGTCAGGACCGATGCGGATATTGAAGTTTGTTTCGCTGAACGTAATAAAGTTGCCGAGACCGGTGGTCACGTTATTGAGGGGCATCACGAGAAAACAGGCGATCACTCCGCCGAGCAGCGCCAGAAAAATCGATTCCAGAAAGAAACTCAAGAGAATGCTGCCTCTGGTAAATCCGAGAATCCGAAGCGTGCCGATCTCCTTAGCGCGTCGAGCCACAGCGGCATACATGGTGTTCATGGCGGCAAAGGAGCTGCCGATCGCCATGATGATACAGATGAAATACCCTAAGAAGCGAACCGGGGCGGCGGAAACAGTTTGCGCTTCGTAGTATTCTTTTTCACCTAGCACGGTAACATTCAAACGCCGATCGCTTTCGAGCGATTTCTTCAATGCATCGGCAGCAACTTCATCAGTTGCTTGCAAGAGAGCAGAGCTGTAAGTATCGCCGCGATTGAAATCAGAAGCGACTTGCGCCTCATCACCAAAGATCTCACTATCGACAGCGCTGCCGCCTGCGTCCATAACGCCAACAATAGTCCAAGATCCCTTTCCGAAATGCAGCAATTTACCAATCTGCGCGGCCGGGTAGCGGTCGGCAAGGGATTTTCCTACAACGATCTCACGCAGTCCAGGTTGAAACCAGCGGCCGGAACTGATTTTGACCTTCCGCATTCTGATGCCACGAAGGGAAATGCCGCGCAGCGTGATGTTGATGCCATCAGGATGGGCGCTGCTGGGCATATTAATGATAGTCACGACCTCAATGGAGGCCTTGGGCTGACCGTCCGCGTCGGTTGCAATGCCGCGAAAGCTCTTAACTGTTTGAAATTGTTGCTGCGTGAACAGACTGGTCAGCTCCGCATTGCCTCCTTTACGCATGATCAGCAGGTGCAATGGGTCACCCGTGGAGACAAAGGCAGTTTTCAAGCCGGATACCAGACCGAGAACCGACAAGAGTACCGCCACAGTTAAAGCGATGCCCACGGCAGTCATCAGCGTAGTGGTCTTGCGGACTTGCAGATTGCGGAGATTGTAGGAAAGAGGGATCGCCATGAGTATCAGCCGCTATATTTCAGGGAATCGAGAATGTTTGTCCTTGCCGCGTTCCAGGCAGGAATAAAGGAACTGATAAATCCCAGCAGAACCGCTAGACCAAGCGATAGAAGTCCTGTTAAGGGGGTAACAGACATGTTGTGCAACTGTAGACCGGAACTCGCTGCCGCTTTCCCCATGCCCATCGCGAGAACGGCTGCCAGCAAAGTGCCAATAATTCCGCCGATGAGCGCAATGCTGACAGCCTCGCCAATGATAAGGTTCAGGATCATGCTATTCGTGAAACCGAGGGTTTTCAGAACGCCTACTTCCTTGATCCGTTCGCGCACCGACATCGCCATCGTGTTGCCCGAAACCAGCAAGATGGTAAACGTGACAGCGGCACTGATGCTCAGCAGAAACAATTTAATATTGCCTAGAAAAGCAACGAAGCTGAGGGCAAATTGCTGTTCCGATTCGGTTTTCGTGGGCGGAGAGGAATTAGCAAACATTTCATCAACGGTCTTCGCGATTTTCGGAACGTCTTCCGTGCTGTTGGCTAGAACTGCCACTACGCTGTTGAAGCTGCGCCGTCCCACGGGCTGAGTTTCACGGAGATAATCAACATTCAAGAAGAGAGTATTTTCGGCATCCGGATCGGTAAAAATGCCGACAATCTTAAGTTCCAATGTTCCAGGATAGATATCGCCTTGCAGGGTGACACGATCGCCGATTTTCAGATCGAGCTTTTCAGCCAAATCTTTGGAAATAACGCAGCCGGTTCGCTCCCTCACAAAAGCCTGCTTTTGTCCTTCGGGCATTTCCAGCTGCGTGCGAATCCTCAGAAAAGGAGCGGGCTCAACAGCCATACGAGCGAAAAAGTTTTTGGAATCATTCTTGTCTTTGTAGGTTCCACCGTACCAGTTCCAGGCAGACACTTCCTTTACCCCTGGCACGCTGCGGACTTTTTCCTCATAGGACCGGGGAATGGGCTGAGCCAGCGAGACTTTGTGGCGGACTACAAGGCGCAACGCCTGGCCAGGGGTCTGCTCAGAGTGGAAAAGCGCGTTATACATGGCGAGCAGAATACCGAGCAGGCAGAGCGAAACCGCGATACTCGAAATGGTAAGGAAACTACGGCGCTTGTTACGCAGCGTGTTCTTGAAAGCGAGAGATAGATAACGAAACATCTTCTCCTTTCTTTCCCCTTTTCGGTTAGAATAACCCAAAACCGCACCAGAGGAAACGGAAATTTTCAGTTATTAGTTCGAAGAAAATTATTTCATGGATTTCGACCGAGCCGACGAGCGATTTATGAGGCAGGCCCTAAAACTGGCGCAAGGCTCGGAGCAGGCGGGTGAGGTACCGGTGGGCGCGGTGGTGGTTATGAATGGCGAGGTAATCGGTCGCGGATCAAACTCTCCAATCACTGATGTTGATCCGACGGCACATGCAGAGATCAAAGCTTTACGGGACGCCGCGCGATATATGGGGAATTACAGAATTCCTAACTCCACAATTTACTGCACGCTCGAACCCTGCGCAATGTGCGCGGGGGCCATTGTGCTGGCCCGTGTGGAGCGCTTGATCTTTGCGGCAAGAGATATTCGCTTTGGCGCGGTGCGAAGTAAATTTACATTGGCCGACTCGCCGCTTCTGAATCATCGCGTTCAGGTACAGGAGGGGCTACTGGCAGCAGAGTCGAGCGAGCTGTTAACGAAATTCTTTCAACAAACACGCATAAGAGATTAGGCATTGCTTCAGCTTTGACCGGTCGGCTTACAAACGATAGTTCCAGGCTGGAGGTGGATTTCATTCTGATGTTCCACCTCCCTCATAGGGCTTGTCGACGTAAGCTAGGCTACTCGCCTTACGGGAAAGGAAGCAATTGGTTTGAGCGATTTGGCAGTTTCGGTTTCCACCGGGAAGGGGAGTACCTGCTTTGATTCCTGCCGCCCGGTACTGTTGAAGTATTCGTCTAAAGGAAACAGAGAGAAAGGCTTCAATTCACGGAAGGTGCGGCCCAGCTTCTGCTCAATGCGATACGCCTCATGGAAAAAGGCGCCCCGTTCCATGCCAAGCTTACGGCAGCAAAGTTTCCAGTCAGCGCCTAACAAGTAATGGTATTTAAAAATTTTGTATTGTTTTTCATCTAAAGTACGGCGACTTACAAGACAAAAATCAGCGATGAATTCCTCATTTTTCAAGCCCCAAGTGGCTTTCCGTTGACGTCCCGGATTTGATTCCAACGAAACCCGGCTTACGTACTTTTCTTTTGAGCTGCAATGGCGGAATTTAGCGTAGCAGGCTCGAAATATAGCTCGAAATACACAGTTGCAGGGGGTAGACACCCCAGAGCGTCCAGGTCTTAACCCAACGCGAGTTCGGTGTAAGGGTTAAAAAGCCGTAGCCAGCAACTCGCACTCTTCCTCGGTGAGATGGAGTGAAGGTTTGTGTTCGTGCCAAGTATAGGCAACCAGAGCAGCCAGGAGATGCACCGAAGCGTTGTGGAGACTACGATGGCGCGT
>JBJMGL010000276.1:0-8529 GCA_045807985.1 Bryobacteraceae bacterium | reverse complement strand
TGGATGACTGCGGTCAAAACTTTCCGGGTTGCGCATAGGGCTTGTCAACTTTCCGCTGTTGGTTAAAAAAATATCAAGCAGTCCATCATTGTTATAGTCGAGCAGCGCCACGCCGCCGCCCATTGTCTCAATCAAGTGCTTCTGCGGCGTCGGCGAGTTCTGATGTTGGAACGTCAAGCCCCGTGGCAGGCTCACCTCAAATATCGCGGGAGCCGTCATCAGCAACGACGTCAAAATAAATGTGAGTCTACAAGTGCCCAGTCGTCCCCTAATTTACCCTGATTGCAACGGAACTGTCGTGAGGCAGCAATAATCAACACTGCTGGAAACAACATGCCAGACGCAAAATGTTTTTAGCCGCCTGATTAATGGAATCGAAACAATCAGGATATTAAAAATTCAACCACACCAGTCATCCTTCAATCATGAAGAATCTGTCCAAAATTCACCTCGAATCGCCGACAGTGCTGGAACAGTTTCGTGCCGCCGTATCGCTGCACAGTCATACGCTGCACTCGCAGGAGACGATGCTCTTCCTTCACCATTTGTCGGCCCGCTTTCGGCTGGTGCGCTCCGCTTTGGAAAGAGGAAAGGCGCAATACCGTGCGGTCCACGGTTCCACGATGGATCTCAATCGTGCCTGGTGGACGCCGCCGCTTGCCCCTTATGATGCCTGGCTGCTCGAACGAAATGAAATTCAAAACCGCTTGGGTTTAGACGCCCTTATCTCGCCAACCGATCACGACAACATCGAAGGGCCGCTCGGCTTGCGCGTGATCGACGAGTGCCGCCATGTTCCCGTCTCGGTAGAGTGGGCCGTTCCCTATGGACCTACTTCTTTTCATCTGGGCGTCCACAACCTTCAGCCGCATCTCGCGCGCCAGCTCATGGCGGAGCTGAAGAGTCTGACGGAATTACGTCATACGATGAAGATCGCCGGTCTCTTGCAGACCCTTGACGACAGCAGCGAAACTCTCATCGTATTCAATCACCCCTGCTGGGACGAGAACAGGATCGGTCAGGAACAGCACATGGAGTGGGCCACGCAATTCGTTCGTCAATACGGAAACTCTTTGCATGCACTAGAATTAAATGGTCTTCGTCCTTGGGCGGAAAATCGTCAGGTGCTGCAAATGGCTTCTGAGCTCAATAAGCCCGTCATTTCCGGTGGTGACCGTCACGCTTTGGAGCCCAATACCATGCTCGACCTGACGAATGCCGCCACGTTTCCGGAATTTGTCGAGCAGGTCCGTTCCGGCTGGACAAATGTCCTCGTGACGGATCAATATCGCGAACCGTTCGGCCTCCGCATTTTGCGGAACATTGAAGAAATTATGCAGGATTACGCCAATCACCGCCGCGGCTGGCGGCAGTGGAGCGACCGCGTTTTCTATCATTGTGATGACGGCGTGGTTCGTTCCTTGACTGCTCTCTTTTGCAATCGTGTCCCTGGTGCTGTCCGGTTGTTTGTTCACGGAATCAGCCTGCTGCAATGCAGCCGCTTGCGCCAAAAGTTCCGCTTTGCCTTTCCCCGGCGACAGGAGTTTGCCTTTTGACCGTTCCCCGCGTTGCTTTCTTTAGGCTTCCAGAAAAAACACCTGAGATCCTTAATATGTATCATGTGAAATTAAATGAAAAATCTGCTTGCCGGCTTTCTCATCGGCTTAATCATTCTGCCTTTATCCGGCTGGCTCTACTTCCGCTTTGGTTATGCTCCCGTAGCAACTGCCGCTTCGCCCATGCCCTTTGAGAAAAGCCTGGCTCACATGGCCTTGCAAGCGCGTATCGAGAAAGAAGCTCCAAAAACGGTGCCAATCACGGCAACAAACGACAATTACAGAGCGGGCGCAAATGTGTACCGCACGCATTGCGCTGTATGTCACGGGTTGCCCGGTCAGACGAAAACCGCTACTTCTAAAGGAATGTTTCCTCAGCCTCCAGAGCTATTCAAAGGCCATGGCGTCACGGACGATCCAGCAGGCGAAACCTACTGGAAAGTAAGCAACGGGATTCGGCTTACCGGCATGCCTGCTTACGGCGCGTCATTAAGTAAGGAAGAGATGTGGCAAGTAAGTCTTTTACTTGCGAATGCGGACAAATTACCGGCCCAAATCCGTGAATCTTTACAAAAGCCGTTCGAAGTTCGTTAAAACTTATCAACCTAAAACTCATACCGCAAGCTGAACTGAAAGACCCGCGGCTTTACCAGCACATCCCCATACCTTCCAAATAAATTGGGGTTCAAAATGTTGATGTTGATGTTCGGGCCATTCGGATCGAAACGAACTGAATTCGTCAGGTTAAAGCTTTCCGTCCGGAACTGCAAAGTATGCGGCTGGTCTCTTAAAGTAAACAGTGTAAATCGCTTGCCCACACCCAAATCGATGCCAAAAAAGCCATCGCCCCGAATGCCGTTGCGCTGCCCGGCATCGCCGGGAAGAGCGGAACTATAAGCCGCCAGGACTGCCGCTGGATCACTGAACAGGTTGGGACCGCTTTGGCCGCCGGGCGTAGCCACATTTTTGCTGGTATGGGGAGCGGGTACTACGCCTGTTTGAATGGCATAGCTGCCCACTTCCCAGTTCGTCGGCCATACACCGCCGTTGGCAACGCTGACCGGAAGACCGCTCGTGTTACGGAAAGTTCCGCTCACCTGCCAGCCACCGACCAGCGCGTCTACAAAACGGTTGGCGTTTGGCAGAAAATGCCTGCCTTTGCCGACGGGGATCTCGGCAATCCAGAATGCCGTGAAATTATGTTGAATATCGTAATCGGAAACAGCCCGCTGCAGATTCGGAAACCAGGAGTTGATTAACTGGCCCACAATTGCGCTGCCTCCTACCTGCGAAGTCGCATCCGTGATGCCCGATTCGCGAGAGGAACTCAGATCAATCGACTTCGAGTAGGTGTAATTGAAATCGAACTGAAGGCCCTGCGAGAAACGCTTACGGGCCGTCAACTGCATGCCGTGATAATTGCCGTTGCCGCGCGAACGAAAGGCAGCCAGCGACGAGTATTGGGCATTGAAGATGGCGTTCCGTCCAAAGACGCTGCACGCGGGATCGCAGGGACTGCTGCCGCCATCAATGGCGTTGAGAGCGTTCGTGTAATCAGGCGCATAAGTACTATAAACGTCATAGATGGCCTGGGTCGCAGTTAGGCCGCCGCCAGCCGCACCCGGCCACAGGTTTTCCCAATAAGGAATGGGCTTGACCGCTGATGTAGGAACGCCATTGTTGATCATCGTGGCTAATTGGCGGGCCGCGTCGAAGTAGGTCGCGCCGCTCTTGGGATCTCTCAAGTTGGTCGGCATCGCGAGGTCATCGCGGATCAGCGAATGCCGGGAAAGGCGTCCGACATAAGCGCCTTGCACCATCAGTCCATGTCCAAGATCACGCTGATAGCTGAAATTGATGTTCATCGTGTAAGGCGCTTTCAGCTTGTCATCCACACCGTTGGTGATCTGAAAGATGTTCGGCTGCGTTTGCGGAAATCCGCCGGGGGGCGCCGCTGGCAGGATCGAAGGGTCCACGTTGCTGTAACCCGTGAAACGGGGAACAGTGGCGACCTGGGCATTTGCCGAATTCTGCAGTGAAGTGGAGAATCCTAGCGCAGTGGCGTCCGCCGAACGGATCAGCCCTTGGCCGAATAGGTCATAAAACATGCCGAAACCGGCGCGGATGGAACTTTTGCTGTCGGGCGCATAAGCAATGGCAAAGCGCGGCGCGAAGTTGTGCTGATAAGGATAGAGCGGGCGTCCTCCCGGTCGGCTCGCCAGATCATAGGAGATCACCGGAGCAAGAGACTGCGGCTGGCCGCGACCCGCCAGGTAGCCCCGTATGTTATACCAATCTTCCAGTGAAACGTTGGGACTTGTCTGGTACCCGTTGCCTTCCCGGATCGGCGGGGAAAGAGACAGGCGCAAACCGTAAGTTACTGTCAGCTTTGAACTCAGCTTCCAGGCGTCTTGAGCATACATCTCATACTCGTTATTAACAAATTTGCGCCGGATACCCGTTCCTTGCGGTAGTACGTTGCCTTGCAAATCATAGTTGTACTGACCGGTTCTCTGCGTCAGAAGTCCGAGAAGATTCGCCATTTGCCGGGTGTAAACGGTCGCCCTTTGGGCATCCGCGGCCAGCAGATCGGAACCGGTGGTCTGCAGAAAGCTGGAATTGATCAGGACGTCACTAAAGGAGTTGCCAAAATCCAGGCGGCTATTTCGAACAAAGCGGGTCACAAAGCCGCCAGTAACTGTATGGGCGCCTTTGGTCCATGACACGTCATCGCTGATCTGGTGTAGCGGAATAATGCTGATGAGACCTTTGGCTCTCGAAGTAAGCGCATCGATATCGCGGAATCTCTCCAACGCCGATGTTTGAACGCCCGTGATCTCGGTGCCTTGGCGCGTATAGCCGTAGCGCAGATTGTTCACCAGCGCCGGCTGAATAATCCAGCTATAGCCAATTGCCTGGCCCTTGCTGTTGTCAAGAATTTGGCTGCCGGCCTGCCCCGGAAATTGCTGCAAACCGGTGGCGGAAGTGTTTGCAAATTTGTCATTCTGCAGGTTGCCGCGCCAGAAGATCTGGTGCCTGCCCGCGCTATCAACTTGGTAGTCGAACTTTGCAATGTAAGTGTTGTAACGGAGCGGCGCTGAAGCGTTAAAGCGATAACCAAACGTGTTCAACTGATCGCCGGTGGACGTATCATTCGGGTGCGGGTACTGCTGCAAAGCTGCCAAAACCGCCGGACTCGGCCCGATATGAGCCGAGTCGATAGTTGTGATTTGCGAAGGAGTTAACTGGCCGATGCTGCCATCCTTCCGCGTATAAGTAAAGATGCCTTGGCGAAATAGGTCGCCCGGAACCGTGCGGACTACGCTAATCTCGCTGGCATCCTGCCGCCCTTCATAATTGAGAAAATAAAACAACCGGTTCTTTTTGATGGGACCGCCCACGGACGCGCCATAAACATTACGATTTAACTTCTGGCGCGGCACGCCGGAAGCATTGTTAAAGAATGTATTGGCGCTCGTAGCAGTGTTGCGCAGGTATTCATAAAGCGAGCCATGCACCGTATTCGTGCCGCTCTTGGTAACCAGGGTGACCTGCGCGCCGGAAGTACGCCCGAACTCCGCCCCGGCGTTAGTAGTGATCGTGCGGAACTCCTGCACGGAATCAAGCGTTACGCGCAGAACGCTCGCAAACGAATTGCGGTTCTGCTGATCGTTTACATCGACGCCATCCAGAGTCACATTGCCCTGGTCCGCTTTGCCGCCATTCACGGTGCCGCTCCGGTAATCGGAAGACGCGCCCGGCTCCGGCTCGCCCAAATACGTCACCCCCGGCTGCAGCGACAGCAATCCCACTACGTTACGGGCTTCAAACGGCAACTGAGTAATCGGCTTCGTGCCAATTGTGTTGCCCAGGGAGGCATCCGTAGTGTTGACTGCGGCAGCATCACCCTCCACTGAAATCGTTTCGGTCGTGGTCCCGATCTTCTCAAACTTCAGCTCCAGCGTCGAAGGCGTGTTAACCAGCAACTCCACCGACTCAATAACGACATCGCCAAAACCCGTTGCGCTGGCGGTCAGTTTGTACCTGCCGGGCGTGACCTGCTGAAACGAGTAGCGGCCGCTTCCGTCCGATTTAGTCTGACGCTGCTGACCAGTCTGCGGATTCGAGATGGTGACCGTAGCCTCGGGAATGATTGCGCCCGAGGGATCGGTCACTAAGCCGTTTAAAGAAGTAAATCCCTGTGAGAATAACTGTGTGGCCGCTCTAAAGCACAAAGCTGCCGTGAAAAACGCCAAGCGCACCAAAGCGCGTCCCCTGTTCACCATCTTTGGATTATCTACAGGAAATGTATTATGTGGCAAGTCTTCGGGACAAATACTTCGATTGATTTCTACGTGACCATCCCATTAACATTTCTTTGGTATAGTCGGCAGTACGAAATCCGAATCCTGACTATTCAGTCTTGCCGCAGATAAACACTAGTTGTTTAAAACGGAATCAAGCTAGTGTAATCACACTCACCTCCGGTCTGCACAAAAACCGGACACCCCCTAAATTGCCAACACCGCGAGTGACATAGATCTGACGGTCATGCCATCGTCCAAGCCCAGCAACGAACCGTTTGTCTCGAACCGGCACATAAGCTGGCCCTTTAAAGGGAAAGAGCACCTGCCCGCCATGAGTATGACCAGATAGCATCAAATGCCACGGGAAATTTCGCAGCGTCTTTTTACTGTCCGGATTATGAGCAAGCAGCACCGTAAGCGTTTTACCGTCCAACTCCGCAAATGCGGAGGGGGCATCAACCTCTTCCATCCATAGGTCGCCCACTCCGGCAAGTGATAAATCGCGCCCCGCGATGTGCATGGTGGCCGACCGGTTGTGCAGAAGATGAATGCCGCTCCGCGCCAGAATCCATTCGACAAGCGTGTGATCCAAAAGCTTACCCTGCGGCTCTGCCCGCTTTCCTCCATCATGATTGCCAAGAACAGCAAAGGTCGGAGCCGCTGCGCTGAGCTGTTTGAGCAGCTGAATGTATTCCTCTGGGTGAAAGCCATCTTTCGACGTGACGAAATCGCCCGTCAGGCAGATCAGATCCGGTTTTTGCTGTAGTCCAACGCTGATGGCGTGCTGAATCATCGACATCGGCACAAAAACAGAAGCATGCAAATCCGACATGTGCAGGATGCGAACGGGATTCCCCCGCGTCGATTCACAAGAAACCGTTGTATGCGTCACGTCAAGCCACCGGGGTTCCAGCCAAGCCGGGTACGCCACAGCTGAAACCAAGCTGCCGGCGGTCAGTGACACCCACTGTCTCCGAGTAAGAGTGCTCATGTATTTTCTTTTCGGCTTAAAACGCCGCAAACGATAGGAGCGAACTCAGCTGTTCGTTGTCTGGCATTCGTCTCGCTGTGTGTAAACATTTCCTAATGCCAGGTAATTCCTACAATTTATAGGAATATTTTTCACGTTCATTGGCCACTGAATTAGCAGAGACGCTGATTAACACAGTCTCTGCTGTTTACGGCTTTACCGCAGCGGTTTACAGCTTTATTTCACCCAAGAAAGATTTCTGTTTATGCTCAACGTTATTTCTGCGCGTGTACTGCGCTCAGCCCTCTTCTGTGCTCTTTCGGTCCTCGCTGTTATGCCGGCCGGTGCTGCCAGCCGTTCGGTTGCTGCTGGTGGAGACCTGCAAGGTGCTCTGAATCAGGCGAGTGCCGGCGATACAATCACCTTGCAAGCCGGTGCCACGTTTACGGGACATTTCAGCGTGCCCGCAAACTCCGGAGCTGCCATCACTATTCAATCATCGGCCATCGCGAACCTTCCCGCCGGACAGCGTGTTTCACCCTCCCGGGCAAAGTCTATGGCTCGTCTCCAGACTCCTGATGCCAACACGGTGTTTACCATTCCGGCAGGAGCCAACAACTACGTGATCCAAGGGATCGAGTTCGTCGCGGCCAACGGGGTGTACGGGAACGATCTGATCGCCAGCGGCACGAGCCGGGAAACCAGCACCAGCCAATTGCCGCAAAATATCGTGTTCGACCGTGATTATGTCCATGCCGATCCGCGCAATGGCGCTCATCGAGGCATTGCCCTGAACAGCGGCAAGACGAGCATTACCAACAGCTACTTTTCGGATTTCATCAGCACTTGGCAGGATACCCAAGCCATCGCCGGCTGGAACGGGACCGGACCCTTTTTGATCCAGAATAACTTTCTGCAGGCGGGAACGGAAATCGTGGCTTTCGGAGGAGCGACTCCCGCCATTCAGGGGCTGATTCCTTCCGATATCACGGTTCAAAACAACGACTTCTTCAAGCCCACATCCTGGTATGCCGGAAGCTCCGATTATGCAGGCATCAAGGTTTGGGCGAAGAATCACTTTGAGTTAAAGAACGCCAAAAACGTGACGGTGCAGAACAATACGTTCACTAACAACTTCATCCAGGCCGATCAGCAGGGCTTTGTGATGCTGCTCAATGTACGCGACGAGGGCGGCACGGCTCCGTGGGCCACGGTTTCGAATGTGGCGGTGAAAAACAACCATTTCTTGAATATCGCCGCAGGCATCCTCTTCATGGGGCATGATGGCGATGGCGGCGGCACGGCCGGCCAGTTCACCATCAGCGGCAACCTGTACGAGGATATGGGTTGGGGCGGCGGCGATGGCCGTCTGTACCAGGTCATGAATGGCGTCCAGGGCATCACGATTGACCACGAAACAGGTTTTCCGAACGCTTGGTTACTCGTCTTCGCGCAAGGCCCTTCGAACAACATCAATGTCAGCAATTCCATTTTCTTTAATGGCTTCGGCATCGGCGGCGAAGGCACGAGCGCCGGCAATCCCACGTTCAATTACTACAGCCCGGCGGGCCTGTTTAAGAACAACGTCGTCATCGGCGGGAACGCCAACCAATATACGGGCAGTCATTTCGGAACCAACTTCTTCCCGGCTTCTCCTTCTCAAGTAGGCTTTGTGGATTTCAACGGCAGTAATTTC
>JBJMGL010000275.1:0-6075 GCA_045807985.1 Bryobacteraceae bacterium | reverse complement strand
GAACAGTTGTAGGCCCCCGGACAATAAACCTGGAAGTGAAAGCGCTGCGAATGATCCTTAGTGAGGCAAAGTGTTGGGCCAGAATTGGGCAAGAGTATACGCCTCTTCGCGAAAGTAAGAAAGGTCCAGGCGTTGCTCTTAACCAAAAGCAACTTCAGCACCTAGTTGAGACGGCATCATCCAAGCCGGAGTGGGAGACCGCATACTTGGCGGCTTGGATCGCTGCCAATACAACGATGCGCGGAGGTGAAATAAGAAAACTCCGACACCGAAATGTGGATCTGGTTTCCTGCGTTGTGCGAATTGAGCGTGAAGCAACGAAAACAGACGGGGGATGCCGCGAAATCCCCCTTAATGAAGAAGCCATTGCTGCTTTCACACGGCTTATTCAGAGAGCACATTCGCTTGGCTCTACTCTCCCGGATCACTTCCTCTTTCCAGCGGTCGCGTTTCGTTACACGAAGGAAGCAAAATCGGCAAAGGGGCTAGGCTATGATCCTACCCATCCCATAAAGACGTGGCGCTCTGCTTGGAGGTCACTCCGAAGGGCTGCTGGCCTGCCCACCTTTCGCTTCCACGATCTTCGACATACAGCAATCACAGCAATGGCCACAAACGGGGTCCCGATTCCATCCATTATGGCGGTGGCTGGACACCTGTCACCAGAAATGACACGACACTATACCCACATCAGTAGCGAAGCCAAGATAGCCGCAGTAGCGACACTTGGCGTATTCAGACCAGCAACGGAAAGTTCCGCTCTCCCTAAACGCAAACCCAAATTAGTGCTAGTTGGGCAGTAAGAACCCGCGAACGTGTACATTCGCGTGTACATGGCTACAAAATATACTGCTACTTTTTTGCACGTTGCTGATTCTTTTGGTCGGGGCGGTGTGATTTGAACACACGACCCCCTGCGCCCAAGGCAGGTGCGCTACCAGGCTGCGCTACGCCCCGACATTTCAGTGACTTACGTTGTGCTAAACAGATACGTAATTGAACAACAAAACGCCTGTTCCAACCGATTTAATGCTAGCACAAGGAGGTCATGGGAACTTAGGGCCTGCGCTCCACGGCAATTTGCTCAGGAACAAAGAACTAGGCAAGTTAAACAATGCTCATCGATAGACAAAACAGCAAGCGCCCCTCTTCTAAGAGAAGCACTTGCTGCCATACAGCTGAGTCTACCGGGACGTGCTGCTTGATGTTGAACTATTGGTGCTGCTTCCACCAGTAGTATCGCTTCCGCTGCCGCCCTTGTGTCTTCCTTTATGCTTTCCGCTTCCGGAACCGCTTCCCATACTGCCGGATGAGCCCATGCTACCTGACGAACCAGCGCCGCCTCCAGAACCAGAGGAGCCGGATTGTCCAGCGCTGCTTCCAGAGCCAGAGGAGCCGGATTGTCCGGAACCGCTGCTTCCAGAACCAGAGGAACCAGATTGACCGCTGGATTGCGAACTACCGCCCGAAGTAGATTGAGGCAAAGGCAGCCCAGTAGCAATCAATGGAATTGAAACTGCACTCAGAATAAGCGAATACGCTAATTTTTTCATAAACTGCACTCCTTAGTGCTTTGTAAATCTGACGTCATTGCGTAAGCGTGATTACCTAGCCATACTACGGGTTGAGGGCAGGTTTTAATTAATTAACGTTAATCAGCACGGTATATTCCTGTGTATTTGCCGGTCGATGCTCTAGGGAGTGATAGGGCACAGGACAAACTGATGTAACACACACTTAGTAATAACAAGATTCTTTCGGTGTATGGAGCACAATTTATTCGGATTCGTTTAATGTTACAAACCTGCGATCCTGTTTGCCGTGACTCAACTCCCTTGAATATTCCCGTCCCGCTTTTCGCGCTTGATACCAGCGATGAGCATCTACCTGCATACATTCAAACGGTTAGCAGCGAAGCAATCCAGTTCCGGATCAAGTCGCATCTGAGTTCCGGACGGCGATTGGTCGTGCAATATGAGGGGCGCCGCATTGAACTGGAAGTGAAAACCTGCCAAAAGGGAGAAGCCGGAACCTACTACGTCGATTGCCAAGTAACATCTTCACAAGAAGGAGCAACTAGGGATGACTGGCGAATGGCAGTTAACTGGCCAGCCCAAGTGGAAGTTCCTCCCTGCAAAGGCATCCACAAAGCAAGAGTTCGGGATATCTCCGCTTTCGGTCTTGGTATACAACTCGCCTTTAAACCAGAACTCGATTCTCTTCTCATCGTACATATAAGAAGTGGCGTCGGCTTTGGCAGGGTAAGACATTGCCGCTGCATCGCTCACAACTGCTATCAAGCCGGTCTTTACTTAGAAGAGTTTCGTTCAAAAGAGCAAAACTATAAAGAGTCCGGTAGCGGGGAGCATCATGCTCCGCAAAGTCTCGGCCGTTTGCTGCGGCAGGTAGTACATTCCGTTACCGGCACTGTTGCCGGCTTAAAATAAATCGCACAGAGCTACTTCAACGGCGGAACGCTAAAATGCCAGCAGCCGTTCACCTTCGCGCACTAAGTGATCTACCTGAGGCAGAATCTGATCCTCCAGTTGCGGGTTATAGGCCACCCACGTATCCAGCGCTGCCACTCTCCCTACTGGCGCATCGAGTTCTGTAAACAGTTCGTTTGCAATGCGCGCTGCGATCTCTGCTCCATAGCCCCAGGAGAGCGTATCTTCATGGGCAATCATGACGCGGCTCGTTTTCTTCACGGAAGAACTGATTGCCTCCCAATCGTACGGAGCTAATGACCGCAGATCGATCACCTCTACCGATGCGCCGCGAACCCGCCCCTCAAGTTGCGCTGCCGCTTGGAGAGACTTTTGAACCAGCGCGCCATAGGTAACGATTGTCAGGCTGCCTCCCGCCTTCACCGTTTTTGCTTTGCCGAAGGGAACCGTGAAGTCCAAGCCGGGGTGCGGTGCGCGGTTGTAAGGCTCGCGGTACAGCTTCTTATGTTCCAGAAATAGTACGGGATCATCGCAACGGATCGCTGTTCGCAATAAACCGCAGGCATCCAATGCATTCGAGGGGAACACAACCCGCAGTCCTGGAATGTGAGTAAAGGCCACTTCGCCGCACTGGCTATGATAAATCGAGCCGCCCGTCAGGTAACCGCCAATAGGCACGCGCACCACCATCGGACAGCTAAACCCGTTGTTGGAACGCCAGCGAAGGGTTGCTACTTCATCCCGCAGTTGCATCATGGCTGGCCAGATGTAGTCGAAAAACTGAATTTCCGGTACCGGCTTTAGGCCTCCTACAGCCATGCCGACGGCCCGGCCAATAATGCCGGCTTCCGCAATCGGAGTATTAAAACACCGGCGGCTGCCAAGCTGCCTTTGCAAGCCAGCCGTTGCCTTAAATACTCCACCCTTGCCTTTTACTTCCGAAAGAAACTCTTCGCGGCTGCAATCGGCTACATCTTCGCCGAACACCAAAACCCGTTCGTCGCGCCTCATCTCCTCGAGGAGTGTCTGGTTGATGGAATCAATCATCGTGCGCGGTTCGCCGCGAAACGCGGGATCTTTCTCAAATGCGCTCGATTGCGGATCGATCTTATCGGAATAAAGAAAGCGGTAGATCGAATCCGCCGCCGGAGCTGCTTCCCGCAAGACACGCTGAGAAATTTCGGAAACCTCGGCATCAATCTCGCGGGTCATCCACTCCAGCGTGCTCCGGTCCAGATATCCTTCCCTAACCAAAAACTCAGGAAACGTTGTCAGCGGATCACGCAGGGCTTCGGCATCGCGTTCTGATTGCGGTTTATACAGCCGCTCGTCATCCGACAAAGAATGCGAATAAGGACGAATCACCGATGCGTGTACTAAGGCCGGACCATGCCCGCTCCGGCAATACTCCGCCGCCTGCGTTAACACGCGGTAAGAATCGATCAGGCTGGTCCCATCCACTTCCAGTCGCAGCAGGCCAGGAAAGCCTTCCAATAGCCGTGCAATGTTCCCGCCCGGAGTTTGGCGCTCGACCGGAACCGAAATGGCATACCCGTTATCTTCTATCAACACCACTAAGGGCAGGTGTTCCAGGCAAGCCGCATTGATCGCCTCCCAAAACTCACCTTCACTGGTAGCGCCTTCGCCCGATGTCACCAGGGTGATTTCGTCACTGTGCTTCCCTTTCAAGCTATTGACTTGCGCACAGCCAGCCGCATGCAGAAGCTGCGTGCCGGTGGGGGAAGACCCAGTGACGATGCGCAGCGCCGGTGATGACCAGTGCGACGGCATCTGCCGCCCACCCGAGCTGGGGTCGCGTGCTGCCCCTACTGCCTGCAGCAGCATATCTTCCGCTGTCATGCCAAGCGTCAGCGCCAGAGCGCGGTCTCGATAATACGGAAATACCCAATCCTCCCCCGGTCGCAACACCAGTCCCGCTGCCACTTGGACCGCCTCATGACCCGCCGCGCTGACTTGAAAGAAGATTTTGTTCTGGCGCTTCAGCATCACTTCGCGGTCATCGAGGCTTCGCGACAAATACATCAGCCGGAAAGCCTGAATCAGCCTCTCCCGATCTAGCCTGCCGGAAAGGTTCGCGGCCGCATGAATGCCGTTTGATAAGATTTGCGTCTGGGTTGCCACTATTTTCAATTATCCTGCGCCAAACCGTGCAAAGCCAATTTGCCCGGATAGCAAAATTCCACACCCATTCATTACACATTAACTCTCATCGGCTCATACTGATTCATTTAGGGAAACTTATGCGGAAAATTTCGTGCTTTCTGATTGTCTTGCGTCTGTTCAGTTCATTAACTTGGGCACAGTTTGAAACTGCTGAAGTGTTGGGCACCATACGCGATAACTCGGGCGCGATCATTCCGAAAGCAACCCTTACTCTCACCAACGAAGAAACCGGCATCGAAGCAAAGACATTCTCGGATGATAGCGGCCAGTACAACTTCTTTAACGTCCGCGTTGGCCGTTACACCCTCGCGGCCGAACAAACTGGTTTTACAAAGTTCACGACGAAAGGAATTGCTGTCAATGTGAACGCCCGCCAGCGTGTCGATGTTGATATGCAAGTCGGCTCTGTGGGCCAGGTTGTTAATGTGGAGGGCGCTGCCGCCGTTCTGGAAACGGACTCCAGTGAAAAAGGCCAGGTAATTCACACGCAGCAGATTGTGGGGTTGCCGCTCAACGGCCGCAACTTCTCCGATCTTGCCTTGTTAGCTACAAACGTCCATCGCTCTCCGCTAGCCGCTGGCCTGCAATCCACGCCCCGCGAGGGCGCTTTCAACGCGAATGGCATGCGCAGCACCTATAACAACTTCCTTCTGGACGGGCTCGACAACAACGCCTACTCCACCAGCAATCAAGGGTTTTCTAATCAGGTTGCCCAGCCCTCGCCCGATGCAATCGCCGAATTTAAAGTCATTACCAGCAATTTCAGCGCTGAATATGGACGGGTCGGCGGTGCGGTGGTTAACTCGGTCATGCGCTCAGGAACCAACGCATTCCACGGAACGGCTTACGATTTTCTACGTAACACTGATTTGAACGCCGTTGGCTACGTCTTTGGCCAGCGCCCTTCCACTTTCCAAAAACCCACGCTGCAGCGGAATCAGTTTGGTGGAACCATCGGTGGCCCGTTTATTAAAAATCAACTCTTCTTCTTTACCGATTACGAAGGCTACCGGTCGCTTCAAAGATCATTGAATTACGCCTCGCTGCCCACTTTGGCTGATCGTGCCGGAGTTCTGCCGAATGCTGTCTACAAACCGTTGACCGGTGTTGTTTACCCCGCGAACACTCCCATCCCGGCCTCGGCCGTTACGCCATTTGCCCAACAAGTTCTCAATGCGCTGCCCGCGCCGAATCTGCCGGGGCGAGCCAACAATTATCAGGCCCTGCTGCTCACCCGCGATTACTATGACAAATACGATGCCAAGATCGACGGCCAAATTAATAGCAGGATGACTGGGTTTCTCCGCTGGAGCCAGCGCAAAGACAATCAGTTCTTCCAGCCGGATATTCCTGGTCCTGCGGGTGGGAACGGCAATGGCTATGTCCGCATACTCGACCAAGCTGCGGCGGCGGGCTACACCTGGACGATTACGCCTACATCGCT
>JBJMGL010000274.1:0-6247 GCA_045807985.1 Bryobacteraceae bacterium | reverse complement strand
GAATGGGTTGGGCGACCAACGGTAGATTACATCTACCCCATTCCAAAAGAGTTCTGCTTTTTGTCACATCGAACTGACGTTACTTAGTGTTCTAAACTTCCGTTGTTATTGTGGGCTGGACATTGTTCCGCACAACAAACATTTTGGGCCGTTCCGATAGCGGTCCACGTTGGTTGAGGTGCCAGCCGCCTCACATTCCCCGACTTTACCGGGGATGAAATAAAGAGCTGGATCGATCCGAAGCTCATCCGTTTCCTAGGGCAGTTGAGCTTTTTAACTTTGTGCCCTTCTTTATTGCCGTCTCAACTACGGTAAATCAGCTTGTCGCCCTCGAACCGGATCTCCGCCGCGCTCCTGGATGAAAGCGGCTACAGTAATCAGCACGTTCACTCCGAAGACGAGCAGGAAGACGATCATGCCGGAACTATCGGCAGAGTTCCGTGCTCACTGTAGAGCGTCGGGAGATCGCGGCGCTCGTTACTGTACAATGTTCGGCCAGAGATCTCCGTCCGACGGCTCCGGAGCCTCGCCGTCCAGCAGATCCCCCCGCTGCACGTCTTCGGCAAACATCACCAGCCGACGGCCTTCGTGTAAGACTTCGATCAGTTTCCCCTGCTCGTCGGGAAAACTGGCCAGTTGCACTCGGGAACCTAGGTCGAGGTGTACGCACAACGGTTTACCGTCATTCTGGTAGAGGGCGGAGGCAGGGTTCCTCAACTGGTAAAACAGCCCCAAGCGGACAATCCTATCGTCCATGATCCGTGTGTCTCACTCGCCAACCAGGAAGCCCGTAGCTTGCACCCAGCCGAGTATTGCTGACTGGCACATTATGTGGACGGTACAACTCCGCCTTTCAGCGCACTGGTAGGACTACGGTGCCGGTAAAACGGTATCAACACCCAAGAGTAATTAGATTAATTTTCAAACTGACCCACTACCGGCTAAATCTGCTATTTGACACTGTTATCTAAGGTCCGGTACACTGAGGTGTTCGAGGTTTCGAACAAGAGAGAATTAGTCTGTCCATGCGTACCGAGTACCCGTCCAAGCATGAAATTAAGCGCGCTTGGCACGTGATTGACGCGAAAGATGCCGTTTTGGGAAGGGTGGCGAGCCGTGCCGCTATGCTCTTGATGGGCAAGCATAAGCCAACGTTTGCTCCTTCTATTGATACCGGCGATCATGTTGTGATTGTAAATGCTGCTCAGGTTCAGTTGACCGGTCGGAAGGAAAATCAGAAAGTCTACCGCCGTCATACTGGTTATCCGGGCGGCTTGGTTGAAATTGGTGCGCGCAAGATGCGTGAGACGCGTCCGGAACGGATGCTTGAGCTGGCGATCTCCGGCATGCTGCCGAAGACCAAACTGGGCAAGCAGATGTACCGCAAGCTAAATGTATATGCGGGTGAGCACCATCCTCATCAGGCGCAGAAACCTGTTGCGCTTGCACTCTAGGGATTTGCTAAGGAAAGGATTTTGATACAAGAAGCGACCGGCATCTCCTGCGCTTCTCAAGAAAGGTAATGCCAGCAAAGTTAGTTCAGCAGTTAGCAACCGGACGCCGTAAGACGGCCACTGCGCGCGTGTTTCTCCGCCCCGGTAAAGGCCAGATTACGGTGAATCACCGGTCCTTTGAAAATTACTTTGTGAATGAATCGGCGCGCGCTTATGTGCGTCAGCCGTTGCTTGCCGCCGAGATGGCGGATCGCTTTGATGTTCTGATCCTGGCTGATGGCGGCGGCGTGAGTGGACAGGCGGGCGCGGCCCGTCTTGGAATTGCTCGCGCTTTAATTGAATTCAATACCGAGCTGCGCCCTAAGTTGAAGCAGCTTGGTTTGTTAACGCGAGATGCCCGCGCTCATGAGCGTAAGAAGTACGGGCAAAAGGGTGCCCGCAAGCGCTTCCAGTTCTCGAAACGCTAACTTTATCCGTTTGTTGCCGTCCTGCGATTGTTTGTCCCTTGACAGATCGTTGCGTAACCGGGTTGGGACGCATACCCACGCAAATTCCGCTTTGGGTCGCGTGCTATATAGCCGTCCCAGCTCATCATTTAAAGCCTTAGGAGGCAGATTTGCCATCGATTTCGATGAAAGAACTGCTCGAAGCAGGCGTTCACTTCGGGCACCAGACCAAGCGCTGGAATCCAAAGATGAAAGAGTACATCTTTGGCGAACGCAATGGAATTTACATCGTTGATCTGCAAAAGACGCTGAAGCTCTTCAAAGACGCGATGCGCTATGTAGGGGAAATGGCCGCTCAGGGCAAGACAGTGCTGTTTGTCGGCACCAAACGTCAGGCTCAGGAAGCGATTGCGGAAGAGGCCGGCCGCGCGGGACAGTACTATGTTAATCAGCGCTGGCTCGGTGGTTTGCTGACGAATATTGCGACGGTTCAGCGTTCGATTAAACGCCTGAAAGACCTGGATGCCATGGCGAATGAAAACGCTTATGAGGGCCGGGCCAAGAAGGAAGTCGGACGCCTGGAACGCGAGCGCAAGCACTTGCAGCAAAATCTTGCCGGCATCAAAGATATGAATGGCTTGCCGGATCTGCTTTTCGTAATTGACTCGAATAAAGAAGCGATTGCGGTCAAAGAAGCTCGCAAGCTGGGCATTCCGGTGGTCGCTGTGGTTGACACAAATTGTGACCCTGACGAAGTCGATTATGTGATTCCCGGCAATGATGATGCGTTGCGCGCGATCCGGCTGTTCACGACTAAAATTGCTGATGCGGTCGTGGAGGGACGAGCCCTTGCCACGGAACAAGAGTTCACTGCGGAAAAGATCGTCAGCGATGATGAATCCGGCGAGCACACTACCGAAGATTACACTCAGTATTTAGATCCGAAATATGCCGAGCAACTGATGTCAGAAAGCTTGGTGACCGCGAATGAACCGGAAACGGCACCGCGTAAAGGCCCTAGTAGCGAGACGGCAGAGGAAGTAGTTAGCACGACTGCTAATGAACACTAATCATCAGCGAAGAGGGATTGAAGGGCGACCAACCAGACCAGGTTCGGTCGCCCAACTTGTGTAGGGGAAGAGAATTTTCATGGCAGAGATTAGCGCACAACTAGTAAAACAGCTCCGGGAACGGACCGGCGCAGGCATGATGGAGTGCAAAAAGGCATTGCAAGAAGCTAACGGCGACCTCGGAGAGGCTGAAGTGATTTTGCGTAAACGCGGCATTTCTGGCGCAACTAAGAAGGAAGGACGGTCCACCAAGCAAGGTTTGCTTGCCGCTCACATGAACGGTGACGGCAAGCTCGGCGTGCTGGTTGAAGTCAATTGTGAATCGGATTTCGTGGCGCGCACGGAGGATTTTCAAACTCTCGTGGCTGATGTGGCCGCGCATATTGCGGAAACAAAACCGAAGTACGTTCGCGTCGAGGAAGTGACCGAAGCGGAGCGCGCCAACTTCAAGGCACATGAGGCACTGTACGAGCAGAAGTTTACGCGGGATCAAAACACAACAGTGAGCGAATTAGTGAAAACGAAGATCGCCAAGCTTGGTGAAAATATTGCTATTTCGCGGTTCGTTATTTATGAACTGTCCGGCAGCGGCGCGATTAGCAATTACATTCACACGGGCGGCCAGATTGGTGTTTTGCTCGAAGTTAGCACCACAAAGGATGAGACGAGCGACAAGGATGAATTTAAAACTCTAACCCGTGACATTGCCATGCAGATTGCCGCCATTCCGAGCCAATACATTAGCAAAGACAAAGTTCCTGCTGATGTGCTGGAAAAGGAACGCGGGATTCAGCGGGAGCGTGTGATCGCCGAAGGCAAGCCCGAGAAGATGGCCGAGAAAATCGCTGAAGGGCGCATGGCCAAATTCTATGAGGAAGTTTGTTTGCTGGAACAACCGTTCATCCGTGAAAATACGGTCTCTGTTGGCGAGCTGATGCGAATGGTTAGTCAAAAGCTGGGTGACAATGTGCAAGTGTCCCGTTTTGTGCGTTTCAAAGTCGGTGATTCGGGCGATGCACCGAATGTCCAGGAAAGCCCGCTTCCGGTTACCACCTAACCGACCCGACCCCAACCCTCCATATCGTCAGGAAAAGAAGGCATGCGGCAGTACCGAAGAATTCTTTTGAAAATTAGCGGGGAGGCGCTGGCTGGCCCCCTTTCCTTTGGGCTCGATCCGGATCGTGTTACGGAGTTGGCCAAGGAAGTAGCAGAAGTAGCGTGCGCTGGTGTTCAAATTGGTCTCGTGCTGGGTGGTGGCAACATTTTTCGAGGTATTGCCGCCGCCGCGCACCACATGGACCGAGTGCAGGGAGATCATATGGGAATGCTCGCCACTGTAATCAATGCTTTAGCGTTTCAAGATGCCCTCGAACGGCAGGGGGTTCCCACGCGGGTAATGACGGCTATTCAGATGCACCAAGTCGCCGAACCTTATATCCGGCGGCGCGCCATTCGACATCTGGAGAAAGGACGGGCGGTCATCTTTGCGGCTGGCACGTCTAATCCGTACTTTTCGACCGATACCGCTGCTACTCTTCGCGGCTTAGAAATTCATGCCGAAGTTATCGCCAAGGCGACGAGCGTTGATGGCGTTTACGATAAGGACCCGAAGAAGTTTCGGGACGCAATTAAATATCCGGAAGTCAGCTACACTGAAGTTCTTTCGAAAGCATTACGGGTGATGGATGCATCCGCCGTGGCGATGTGCCGCGACAACCATATGCCTATTATGGTTTTTGATCTCAAGGTCGCGGGCAATATAATGCGAATGGCGATGGGTGAGCCAATTGGCACCACTATTCGCGATTTGCCCCATACCGAGCTCGAATATGAAACAAGACAATCAGACGGTCGCATCGGCCCATAGTAGCCCTTTTAAAAACGTCAAGGAGGTGGAGTCCAACGCGCGGTCGCGGATGGACAAGGTGTTGGCGGATCTTCAAGGTGAGATGGCGCAGTTCCGGACGGGCCGCGCTTCCATTAACCTACTGGACAGCGTCCGGGTTGATTACTATGGCTCGCCAGTTCCGTTAAATCAGGTCGCTCAGTTGCATGTGCCGGAGCCCGCGCTGATTACCGTTCAGCCGTGGGATACCTCCACGATCCGTGACATTGAAAAAGCGATTCGCCAGGCTGACTTAGGTTTGAATCCGTCGAATGACGGCAAAATCGTGCGCGTGCCGATTCCGCCGCTTACCGAAGAGCGCCGCCGGGATCTGGCGAAGAAGCTAAGCCACTTCGCGGAGGAGCGCCGGGTCGGTTTGCGCAATATCCGCCGCGATGCAAATGATCACCTGAAGAAACTCTCGAAAGACAAGCTGATCAGCGGCGATGAGGAGCGGCAAGCGCTGGAATCCATTCAAAAGTTGACAGATAACCAGATCGCCAAGCTAGACCAGGTTGCCAAGGCGAAAGAGAAAGAAATACTTGAGTTTAAATAATGTGTACCTTTCGCTTAGCAGGCCCGCTGCTCCTTAGCCTATTTGTCGGCGCAACGGTTTTTGCGGCTTCGAAGCCGGATTTTACCGGCACGTGGGAGCTTGATGTCAAGAGGTCGGACTTTGGCAATCTGTCTAAACCTGCCCGAATGACAATTGAGTCTACCATGCAGGGCGACGCGATGCATTCCGTGCAGACTACCTATGTCGAACAGGAAAGTCAAAGTGCTGAGTTTACCTGGTATCTGGATGGCAAGCGGCATTCCAGCGACAAACCAGTTCCCGGATACTCGGTAACACGATGGGAAGATGCGACTTTGGTGAGTGACCGTCAGTCAAATGACGGTGCCTATAAGGAAACGATCCGCATGTCGCTTTCCGCCGATGGGAAAACAGTTACTGAGACGGTTGAGACAAAAAACCCGAGCGGCACTAATAAAGAAAAGCTGATTTGGCACCGAAAAGTCCAGTAAACTTCAGCGATATATGAATCAGTCTTCATCTATCTCTGCATCTATAGGGTGCAGTTATGTCGAAAACTAAAACAGAGCCGCGTGTTACTCATTCAGAAGGACAGTCCGGTCAGCCGGGAACTGCTCCTAACGCCACTCCACTTCTTGGTCAACGGGGAAAAATCGTCCAGGAATACGGTACAGTCATCTATCTTCCTAGCGGGCTGGAAGAGCAGGTTCGTTCAGATAGTGTCCGCAATTTGAATCAGGCTCTTGCCGATACCATCATGCTTCGAGATATGTATAAGAAGCATCATTGGCAGGTTTCCGGCCATACTTTCTATCAGCTTCACTTGCTTCTCGATAAGCATTTTGAAGAGCAGAGCG
>JBJMGL010000273.1:0-6995 GCA_045807985.1 Bryobacteraceae bacterium | reverse complement strand
TTCAAGTGAAAGCGTCCGTCGAAGCAAAAAGAATAAGATTCTTGCAGGTTTCCGTGAGCGCTGGACAGATTTTTGCTCTTTTCCTCGGCTGTCTTGCCGCCGCTTCCATAGCGCAGGGCCAGGAGAGCGACACTGCGATTTTTAAAGATGATCGCCCGAGGTTTACCATCCTTTCCGAGATTGGCGACCGCAGTGAGCGTAACAGCTTCCAAGCGGCTTACGAAGCTACAGATCCGGCGCAACGGCATGCGCTGGCGCAAGCCTTTATCGACTTATACCCGCAATCCTGGCTGCTCACGCAGGCTTACGACGTAGCCGCCAAGTCGTCCATCGACCTCGGCAATTATGAAACAGCATTGCGGGAAGGACGGTTTTCTCTCCGCCTCATGCCCGAGAACGCTACGCTACTGGTCCTTATGGCGAATATTGAGGCCCGGAGCGGGCTTCTCGATCAGGCTGAACGGAGCGCACGGGATGCGTTGGAGCATCTCCAGCAATTTGCGCGTCCTGGCCATCTCAGCGAAGATCAATGGCGCTTGCTTCAACCTCAGCTGAGAGCATCGGCTTATTTTGCGCTGGGCCGGGCGTACACCGTGAAAGCGACACGAGAGCGGGCACGTAATCATGAATTGCTCGTGCAGGCGGAAGATGCGCTTCATCGCTCTGTGGCTCTTAATCCGAAGGATTTGGAGGCGATCTACTTGCGTGCGCTTGTCCAACTTCAACTGGGGGAGACGGCGGGAGCCGAAAGCAGCCTGGCGTGCGTTGCTCGCGGCGCAAGTCCACTGAGCGCCAACGCTTCCAACTTGTTGCGGCAGTTATACGCCAAGCAATCGCCCAAGGCTGCTCCGTCATTTGATGAGTTTCTATTCAAGCTTCCAAAGCCTGACCTCGATTTACCCGAGCGTGAGGAGCCTGTCGATCCGGATGGCTGGAAAGTCATTCGCGCCGGTTATGCCGGTGCGGCAGTTTGCCAGAACTGCCATCCGCGAGAGTACCAAACTTGGCGGCAAACCGGGATGGCCCGGATGCTCCGCGAATACCAACCGGAGAACATTCTGGGCGATTTTTCGCCGGGAACGGAGTTTCGCGATGGAACAAATACTCCCGTGATCCGCATGGGCACTGACTCCCGTCCCTATTTTGACGTACAGGACGCAAATGGGCGCTGGAGGCGGTTTTACGTCGATTACACGATTGGCTCGAAATGGCAGCAGGGCTATGCCACACGGCTCCCGGATGGCACGTTCCATGTTCTTCCCGTTGAGTACAACGTTCTGCAAAAAGCATGGATTAACTATTGGAAAATCATTGATCCTGCTGGCAGCAAACGCGCCATCATCACCGATTTCCCGAAGCTTTCACCCGCAACGAACTATCAAGAAAACTGCGCCATCTGCCACACCAGCCAACTGCGCGGCTTACCAGGAGCCAGCAATCCGGTCGAGAGCGCTACGTTCCGGGAAGGCGGCGTCAATTGCGAGATGTGCCACGGTCCTTCGGCTTGGCATGCGGCGCAGATGCGCAAAGGCCATATCACTCCCAAGCCTTTGCTCGAACCTCCCGTTGACTTCCGGCAGATTGGGAATCGGGAGGGAGTTCGTATTTGCGCTCAATGCCATCGTCAAAGCTCGATAAGGCAAATCGGCGCTGGCGGCGAGATGAATTATGCGGCGGAGGGAAGGAGCTTCGTTCCGGCCTCCTGGAGCCGTCCCTATGATTCCTTCTCGCAGCGAGCTTTTTACAAGGACGGACGCCTCCGGGAAACAACGTTCATTGTCGAAGCGTTCACGCGATCCGCCTGTTACCGTAAGGGAACCGCTCAGTGCGCCACCTGCCATGCGCCGCACCTGCCGAACTTTGCGGAAAACCTCACCTCTTTGAAGTTCAAGGACAATCCGAATGAGATGTGCCTCCGCTGTCATGAGACTTACCGCAGCCGCATCGTGGAGCACACGCGCCATCCGGCCAACTCGGAAGCGAGCCAGTGTGTATCATGCCATATGCCCCGGATCGTGAATGCTTTGCTGTTTCAGGCTCGCTCACACCAGATTGAGATTCCTCGCGCCGATCTGACGAAACGCTTCGGCCAGAAGGAAGCGCCGAACGCTTGCTTGCTTTGCCATTCCAATCAGGATGCTGCCTGGGCGGAAGCAAAGCTGGAGAAGTGGCGGAACTGATGATCCGGTTATTCGTCGTGCTTGCGTTGTACACGCTCTTACCATGTCGCGCTCAACAGGCCAATTACGTCGGTTCAAAGCAATGCTTCGGGTGTCACGACAATATTTATCGATCCTTCTTTAAAACGGATATGGGACGATCCATGCGCCTCGCCAGCGAATTAGCGCCCGATAGCATTCCCGCCGAGGCGACCGTGGCGGTTCCGTCGAGCAATCATTTACTGCGGGTCTCCCATAATGAAGCTGGCTGGCATCAAAGCGAAAGCGAACCGAATGTTTTCACGAATGAGCATCAACTTGATTACGTGATCGGCTCAGGAGCGAACGGGCTGTCCTTTGTTGTGAAACGCGATCAAAGTTTGTTTCAGGCTCCGCTCTCGTTTTACTCGAAAATTGGCAAGTGGGATCTGTCGCCTGGTTATCAGCTAGCCAATCTTGGCTTCAGCCGTCCGATCGCCGCCCAGTGCGTGCTTTGCCATAGCGGGCGTCCTCAGCCTGTCGAGAAACGGAAGGGAGAGTACCGGGAACCGCCGTTCCGGGAACTGGCTATCGGCTGCGAAAACTGTCATGGCCCAGGCGGATCACACCTTCGCGACCCGAAGCGGCCTGGATTGATTGTGAATCCAGCGAAGCTGCCCGCGCGGCTAGCGGAAGATATCTGTTTGAATTGCCATCAGGGAGGCGATGCGCGAGTCTTGCAGCCGGGCAAAAGCTATGTGGATTTTCGGCCGGGCCAGTGGCTCATCGACACAGTTGCGGTTTTCAAAGTTGCTCCGGGCCTCCGCCCCGAAAAAGACGCCGATTTGCTGGAGCATAACGCTGCGATGAAGCTCAGCCGGTGTTTTCGTGAAAGCACCGGAAAACTGAGCTGCCTGACCTGCCATGATCCCCACGTCCAGCCAACTGTGGCAGAAGCCGTACCGTACTTTCGGAAAAAATGCCTGACGTGCCACACAGACGGAAGCTGCCGCTTGCCGCTGGCAGCCCGAACCGGGCACACGCCTTCCGATGATTGCATTGGCTGCCACATGCCGAAGCGGAACGTCGCCACCATCTCGCATACCGCGTTGACGAACCATCGCATTCCTGCGCGTCTGGACGAACCCGCGCTGGAAGATCTCTCAGGCAACACGGACCTGGTGCTCGTCAATGCGCCCGCAGGAAAGAAAACATCCGTGCCGGATATCACTCTGCTCCGGGCTTATGGGGAGCTTGCCAATCGCAGCCCTGTCTATCAGCAGAAGTATGTCAATCTCCTCGAACATCTTGCGGAGACTCAGCCGAAAGATGCGTATGTGCAAGCCGCTCTCGGGCACAAAATGCTGGCCGAGGGCAAGAGTCAGGAGGCGCTCACGCACCTCTCCGCCGGTCTTCCCTTGGATGAAGCCGCCGTGAGTCAGGATATGGCTCAGGCATTGTCAAATCTGGGCCGTTCGGAAGAAGCGCTTCCCTACCTGCAAGCAGCAGCGGAAAAAGACCCTTACAATGCCGTGCTCTTGAAAGCATTGACGCTACAGTATATTAACCTGCACAGATATTCGGAAGCGCAGGAACAGATGCGCAAGTATGTGCAGCTCTTTCCCGAAGATTCGTTTATGCGGAACCTTTTGGCTCGGGTGACAAAATGATGTCCATTCGAAGCCTGCTCCTTGCCACAGCCATCATCTTGCAACCTGTTTTAGGCGCGGAGTGCAACGGACCGGCAGCGCTGACGCGTGCTACTCAAGCGACTCCTTCCGCTGCTGCTCACGGCGCTTTAGGGGCTTGGTTTGCACAGCACCAACAGCCGGGTTGCGCAGTTTCGGAATTCAAGAAAGCCGCGGAGCTGGAGCCTAACTCATTTGAAAGCCGCTACAACCTCGGATTGGCGCTTATTCAGACTGGTGAGCGCAAGGCGGCTACTGCCGAGTTCCGGAAAGCTATCGCTCTGAAGCCGGATTCCGTTCGCGCCAGAAATGCTCTGGGAACAGCGCTTCAGGACTCAGGGCAACTCAACGAAGCGAAAGCCGAATTTGAGATGGCGTTGAAAGCCGACAGCCGCTCCGTTTATGCGCTGGATCACCTCGGACAAATTTATTCCGCTCAAAAGCGATATTCGCCCGCTATTGCAGCTTGGCAGAAGGCTTCCGATCTCGCGCCCAAAGATCCGGATCTTCAGATCGAGCTTGCGGTTGCCTGCGCGAATAACGGAGACTCCAAACGCGCCATGGATATTTTGAAAACCGTCACGGCAACAACGCCTGACCTGGCAGGGGCGCACTTCAATCTTGCGACAGTGTATGCCAATGCAAAGATGTTTCGTGAGGCGGCAAGCGAGTATAAAATGACGCTTGGTCTCGAACCGCGCAACGACCTTGCCCGCTTATCGCTGATCAAGGCTTATGCAAGCGCCGCAAATTACGAGGACGCGCTTCCTTACGCCGAAGATTATGCCAAGCGGAATCCTCAATCCGCCGAAGGGCATCATCTGCTGGGGAGTACATACCGGAGTTTGGGGCGCTATGCCGAGGCGGAAACGGAGCTGGAACGGGCAGTCAATTTAGATCCTTCCGACTATGGGAGCCTCTACGACTTGGGATTCGTGCTCGCTCATGAACGGAAGCCGGAAAGAGCGCTTCCGCAACTGCGAAAGGCTTTGGAGCTTCGGCCGGAGTCCTCGGAAGCTCGATTCCAGCTTGCTAATGTGCTTAAGTCACTTGGTCGGACAGAAGAGGCTAAAGGGGAGCTTGAAAAGTTCCAAAAGGCCAAGCAGCAGAGCGTGGAAACCAACATAGCCTCTGCCACGGGCAGCGGAGCAAATAAACTGCTCACGGAAGGAAATCCGAAGGAAGCCGCAGCCAAGTACCGGGAGGCTTTGAAACTTGAGCCGAATGATGCGAAGACGTGGTTCAATCTGTCCATTGCTCTTAATGAGTTGGGCAACCGGGCGGAGGAACGCACGGCCTTGGAAAGGGCGCTGGCATTAGATCCTTCGCTGGCGCTGGCGCATAACCAAATCGGGCTGCTGGACGCGAGCGAAGGAAAAACCTCCGAGGCTGAGGCGCATTTCCAAAAGGCAATCTCCCTCGATCCACAATTCGCCGATGCGCAAAGCAACCTTGGGGTGCTATATGGCCGCATGGGCCGGAATCACCAAGCCGAAGCGCTGCTTCGGCAGGCGACTGAAAACAACCCCCGCTTGGTTCAGGCGCATGTGAACCTTGGGTTGGTTCTCGCCTCTGAAAATCGTTTGGCGGAAGCCGCAAACGAGATGGAAAGGGCGATTCAACTTGATAGTCGGAACCCAACAGCGCTGACTGCCCTAGGCATGATCCAGAATAAACTCCGCAAGCCGGAAGAAAGCATTGCCAATCTCCAGCGTGTCGTACAGGTGCAGCCGAATTCCGCCGAAGCGCACTTGAACCTGGGGATCGCCTTGGCTGATAGCTACCGGCTGGAGGATGCTCTAGCGGAGTTTTCCGCCGCCGGGAAGCTCTCGCCGAATACCGCCGCGCCTCACTATAATCGCGGTCGCGTTTTAGCCGATCTTCATCGCTACGAGGAGGCTCTCCCCGAACTGGAGCAGGCTTGCCGCCTCGCGCCGACCTATCCGGTTCCGTTCTATTTGTTAGGTCTTGCGCAAGCCAAAATCGGAGATTACGGGAAGGCGGCGCAAACACTGGACAAACTTCTGACGCTTGAGCCACAAAACGCGGATGGGTGGTTCCTGCTAGGACAAAGTCTGCAAAAACTTGGCAAAACTCAGGATGCCATTAGCGCATGGAAGCATGCGGTAGAGATTGATGGTAATCAGGGGGAAGCGCTCTACAATCTCTCGCGAACCCTTTCGAAGGCGGACCCTAACGGAGCGGCGCTGTATCGCGAACGCTTTTTAAATATGCAAAGCAAGAAGCAGCTGACAACGCAAGTGGAAACGCTTGCTAACTTTGGGCTCGCGTCGGCGAACCGGGGAGACTACTCGCAAGCAGTCGCTCAGCTGCAAGAGGCCATTAAGCAATGCGGCGATTGCTCATCCAAAGCGAATCTGCATAAAAACCTCGGACTGATCGAATGCAAATCAGGGAACGTGCAAACCGGCGAGAAAGATCTGCTCCAAGCGAAATCGCTGAACCCGCAGGACCCCGACATTTCCAAAGCTCTTGATACGATCAATTGGGTTCGCAAACAACAGAAAGGGCCTTAATGCATAAGGCCCTTTTATCCTGAGACTTTGTAATTAAGCGTTAGAACAAGAACTTCAAGGCGAACTGCAACTGACGCGGACTATTGCGGGTCGAAGTAACCACGCCAAAGTTAGGGTTTCCCAGCGTGCTATTCGGGGCGTTGAAGATTGCTGTATTGGTCAAGTTGAAAGCGTCGGCGCGAAATTCGAATCCCATCTGTTCTTTAATCGGAAAACGGCGCACGAGCGAAAGATCCAGATTTTTCGTGGCGTCTGACCGAACATTGTTCCGGCCCGAGTTCCCAAAAGTGAAAGGCGCCGGGGTGGCGAAGGCCAGCGGATTCAGCCATTGATTCGGACCCTTATTGGCCGCATACGGGCTGCTGGGCAGGACCAGGTTCGCCCGCTCCGTGACATTGCCGGTGTTGGCTAGATTGCCATTACTCACATGGACCGTAAAGGGCACGCCCGAATAGAAGCTCACAATGCCGCCAATCTGCCAGTTGCCCAGAACGTAATCCGCGAACCGGCTGCCGGTGCTGAACGCCCTTCCTCTGCCGAGCGGGATGTCATAAACCACGCTGCCCGAAAAGATGTTCGGCACGTCGAAGCCCGAAACGCTCCGGTCGAGGTTCAAATTATGCGGGAATTGC
>JBJMGL010000272.1:0-2214 GCA_045807985.1 Bryobacteraceae bacterium | reverse complement strand
GTAATGCTGAGGTGAACTCGCGATATAGTTTTCCGTAGGTGAGCACGTTTATCACACCTGCCAGGCAACTTTCAATCCTCTTAATAGAGGATGATACGGAGCTGTCCGCGTTAATGGAGGAATTTTTTTCTCCGCATGAAATCGTTTTAAGCGTGGCTCATAGCGGGTCCGACGGCCTTACCCGTGCGCTCGAAGGCGCTTTCGACTTGATCATTCTGGATGTCATGCTGCCGCTGATGAACGGGTTTGACGTGCTCCGGCAGTTGCGCCGCCGCAGCGCCGTGCCGGTCATTATGCTGACGGCATGTGCCGACGATGAGAAAAAGATTGAGGGCCTGAACGCTGGCGCTGATGATTACTTGGCTAAGCCATTTAGTCCTGATGAATTGCTGGCCCGCATACAGGCGGTGCTTCGCCGAGTGGGGCGAGGCTCCGCCCTCAAGCCGGAAGTTCTCGAAGTGGGCGGAGTAAAGCTGAGCCCTGGCACACGGCAGGTCTTTCGTGACGATTCTCCCGTGGAGGTGACGTCCATTGAATATGAAATCCTTGAAATCCTGGTCCGGTCCGCTGGCCAGGTTGTCTCGCGGGATGATCTGGCCCGGTATCTTTATAATCGCCAAGCTAACCCGCTCGAGCGAGCCCTTGATGTTCATGTCAGCCATTTACGGAAGAAATTGGAACGTGGACGGACGCTCATCCGCACAGTGCGTGGCGTAGGCTATTTGTTTGCAACGAGTATTGTGAATTAAGAGACTAGGGAGCAGTTCGCTATGAGATCGTTATTTGTCAAGATTCTCCTATGGTGCCTGGCTACCCTGACTGTCTGCCTGGCCGGGTCCTTCTTCTCGGCGCAATTTCGGCGGTTTCCTGAAAGGCACAACGACTTTTTCTCAAGGTTTCTTGCCTTTCAATTAGAGGAAGCGCGCCGCATTTATGAAAAGAGCGGACGTGAAGCTCTCCAGCAACACTTGACGCACCTGCAAAAACACTTTCCCGGCCAGTATTCATTAGTAAACGACAAGGGAGTTGATCTGGTTTCCGGCGAACACCGCAGCCCCGAAATTTATAACACGCCGCTTCCCAGACACTGGCGGACCGGACGCGACTTTGTGGCGATTTCATGGCCTGCCGCCGACAAAAAATATTTTTTACTCGTCAACGCTATTGTGCCCGCTGGTCCGCCGACGTCGGTTCCTTACTATCTGTGGGTGGTGGTGGTGGCCGTGGCTTTCTGCTACATCATCACGGTCCGTATTGTCTCGCCGCTTCGCACCCTGGGACAAACCGTGGAGGCTTTCGGAAGCGGTGATCTGCGCGTTCGCGCTCAGGCCTACGGCAATGATGAGTTGAGCAAGCTGGCGCGCACCTTTAATCTCATGGCAGATCGCATTGAAACGCTTTTAACGGCGGAGCGCCGTTTACTGCAGGACGTATCTCACGAACTGCGTTCGCCTCTAGCGAGGCTCAAATTTGCCGCCGAGTTGGCGCGCACGAGCAAGGACCGCAGCCGCTCCATGGACCGGATCGAGAAAGAGATTGACCGCTTAAGCTCGCTGGTGTCCGAGCTTCTTCAGGTGACTCGCGCGGAAAACGATCCCGAAAGCAGGCATTTGTACGAGATTGCACTGGCCGATCTGCTGCACGACGTGCTGGACGACAGCGCTATGGAGTCAGAGATACGCCATTGCCGCTTGCGGCTTACAATTGCCAGCGGCCTTCAATTGCTGGGTGATCGCGAACTGCTCCGAAGAGCCGTCGAAAACGTCCTGCGCAACGCCATCCGCTATGCCCCCGAGGGTTCTGATATTGAGGTAAGCCTTACGCGCAATGACGCATACGCCATCATCTCCGTGCGTGACTTTGGTCCGGGCGTGCCGGATGAAAGCCTTCAGAACCTGTTTAAGCCCTTTTTTCGCGTTGAAGCGGATCGCAATCGCAACAAGGGCGGAGGGGTGGGTCTCGGCCTATCGATTGCCGAGCGCGCGGTGGCTGTTCATGGCGGCCGGATTCGTGTTCGCAACGCCTCACCCGGCCTGCTCGTTGAAATTGTGCTGCCTGTTATCTCGACGCCAGCGCTGGTCAACGCTTGAAATGAGCAAGAAACAGGGAAGCACCCTGCCGTACGCTGATAATAACGGTTATGGAAGACCTGTTAACGATTGCCGGTAAAACATTCCGGTCACGCCTATTTGTTGGAACCGGAAAGTATCGCAG
>JBJMGL010000271.1:0-5620 GCA_045807985.1 Bryobacteraceae bacterium | reverse complement strand
TAATACCTGGGAGGATGGATTCCGTCGCACTGGATTTTCCTACAGCACATACTTCGCAACGGCACTCTTTCGTGAATTTCAGCCGGAACTCTCCAGCTACGCTTCTCATTTTTTCCATAAACGCAGGTAGGGTTTCCGCCCGCTTGTAAACTTTAGCCGTTACCCCGCGTTATAGGTAACAGAAAGCCTATGACGGGCGCAATAGCGGGAGAACGGGAGGGCAGAGTTCACGTCGGCGTAGATCTGAGCGATTTCGGCAGCTGGATGGCTTCAGAGCAGAAGCGCATCTATCTCTTGTGCCGCCGATTGCTGCAAGATGCCGAAGAGGCGGATTCTGCTACCCAGGATGTATTTCTGAAAGCCTATAAAGCCCTTCAAAAATCATCCTATGACCCGGCGGAGATGGATTTCCCGGATCGGTGGGTCACTCGCATCGCGGTGAACACCTGTTTGGACCGGTTGCGGTCCAAAGCATGGAAGATCTGGCAGCGGCGCCCGTCAGCGGAAGATGAAAAGGTCATCTTGGAGATGACGCCCGGTAGCGATCCGGACGCGGAACGTCAGCTTTTTGCTAAGCAAATCCAGCAAAGACTGGAGGCGCTCCAAAAGCCTTTCCGGTCGTCAGCGGGTCGTTTTTTCGCTTCGCTACTACGATGTGATGCCGCTGGAAGAGATTGCGGGCATTCTGAATTTGGATATAGGCACGGTGAAAGCGCATTTATTCAGAGCGATTGGCAAGCTGCGCGAAGAGTTGAGGGACCTTTACACGGCGGGAACAGACAGGAATGATGCTCCTAAGCTGATCGGGAGCGAGGGAGCACAAATCTGGGAAGGCAAACGGAGGAAAACATGAAAATTGTGCCGGGGCGTCAGGGCATTGGACAGATGAGCAGTTGATTGCATCGCTATACGGTGTCGGACCGGAGAACGGGCATCTTTGCGAGTGTGCTGATTGTCAGCAGCGTTTATCTGCTTTGGGAGCAAATCGTCAAGCGCTCGAGCGCGAAGCGACTAATACTGAAGATGTTAGCTTTGCCTTTCTGACCGCGCAGCGTCGAAGGATCTATGCGAGACTCGCGGAGCCGCTTCGGGGCTGGTCCGGGCTGTCCGTGCGGCGCTGGCCTTCTGCGGCTGCGACGTTGCTAGTGCTTGGCAGCGGGTTTGTGATGATTGAGCAGTACCGGCATGAGCTGGCCGAGAGTGAAATTTCAGATGCGCAATTGGCGCAGGAAGTAAGCAGGATGTCTGAGGATTTGGAGGCACAACCGGTGGCTCCGCTGCAAGGACTTTTCGAATAATGATTCATTGGTGTTTCCGTCAAACGCTCGTGTTGTGTCTTGCGTTGGTTATCAGTGTTTCCGCCTTTGGCCAGAATCGCGCTAACTTTCCGTGGTGGAATAGCCCGGTTGTTGAGGATTTAAATCTTACCCAGGCGCAAAAACAGAAGATTCATCAAATTGTGCGCGCTTACCGTGACCGCCTCTTTGATGCCCGCAACGCGCATCAGAAAGCTGTGGCGAACCTCGAAGATATTCTCAACGAGCCTGAGGTCAATATGGAAGCGGCAAAGCCGGTGATCGATCGTGTCACCGCGGCGCGGGCCAACGCTTCGAAAGTATTTCTGGAAATGAGCACGGAACTGCGCGGCGTTTTGACGCTCGACCAATGGCGGCAACTAGTCCGGCGCTGGGACGAGGCTCAAAGAAAGAGGAAAAACGACACTCAGGTCCCGCCGGAATAATAGGGCTCCTACGCTGTTGCTTCGATCTGTTGCGTGACTTGTTCCCACTCCGACATGGCGCGGTCCAGTTCGGCGCGCTGCGTTTCCAACACGCGGGAAAGCCGCATGGCTTCTTCCGCGCCCACGAAATCAGAAAACGCGAGTTCGGATTGCTGGATTTGTGCTTCCAGGTCCGCAATGCGGTTTTCTAATTGCCTCGCTTGCTCTTCCATCTGTTTCAGGCGGATTGGGTTGAGGCGTTTAGCGGGGGTGGGACTTGGCATGGGAATCGGCACAGCCGGAGGTATGCCGATCAGCACGTCATCAAGAGTCGGTTCCTGCTGGGCGCCGCCGCTCTTGCGCCACAGATAATCAGCATAATTGCCGGGAAAGACGCGGACCTCGCCCTCGCCAATTTCAAACACCCGTGTAGCCAGATTCTCGATGAAGTAACGGTCATGCGACACAAAGACCAGAGTGCCCGTGAACTTTTCCAACGCTTCCAGCAGCACGTCCTTGGCGCGGATGTCCAAGTGGTTTGTCGGCTCGTCCAAGAGTAAAAAGTTGGAAGGGCGCAGCAGCATGCGCGCCAAAGCGTAGCGGTTGCGCTCGCCGCCGGACAGCACGCCAATGCGCTTAAATACATCATCTTCGCTGAAAAGAAAGCATCCCAGCAGATTACGAAGCTCGGTTTGTGTTGTGCGCGGCGCTGCTTCGCTAAGGTCATCCAGCATGCGCGCATTCACATCGAGTTCCTTGTATTGATCCTGGGCAAAGTAATCCGGCTCCGCATTGTGCCCCAGAATGTATTCGCCGCTCGTGAGCGCCTCGGTTCCTGCCAGCAGCTTGATCAGTGTTGATTTGCCGGCGCCGTTGACGCCCGCCAAAGCCACACGGTCGCCGCGCTCAATCGTAAAATTGACTCCGCTGAAAACACATTTGGCTCCGTAGCTCTTCGACACGTTTTTGAACTGCGCCACCACGCGTCCACTAGGCTTCGGCTGCGGAAAGGTGAAGTGAATGGTTTTTTCTTCGGGCGGCAATTCAATGCGTTCAATCTTTTCGAGTTCCTTGATACGGCTCTGAACCTGCTTCGCCTTGGTCGCCTGAGCGCGGAAGCGGTTGATGAAAGCCTCCAGTTGCTGAATCTTGTCCTGTTGATTTTTGTAGGCAGATTCGAGTTGCGCTAGCCGCTCGGCTTTCTGAGCCCGGTACTTCTCATAGCCGCCCGCGTAAAAGTGAACCTTTTTATTCCACAGCTCCACGATCTTCTTAACGGTGACATCCAGAAAATAGCGGTCATGCGAGATCAGAATGTAAGCGCCTTCATAATTGCCGAGGTACTCTTCCAACCAGTTGCGGGCTTCAATATCGAGATGGTTCGTCGGTTCGTCAAGCAATAACAGATTCGGCTTCTCTAGCAATAATTTCGCCAGCGCCAGCCGCATCTGCCAGCCTCCCGAAAACTCTTCGGTTTGGCGTGTCCAATCCTCTTTGAGAAAGCCAAGACCGACCAGCACCGCGCCGACTTGCGCTTCAATGGCATAGCCATCGCGAGCCCGGAACTCGCTATCAGCGCGCTCGAAGCGATGGGCCACGCCAGCATACTCCTCGCTGGCCGGGTCCAGTTCGCTCATGCGCGCTGTAAGGGTCTCCAACTCCTGCTCAAGCTCTTTAACGTCGGCGAATACGCTCAGACACTCGGCGAATACGGTACGGCCGCTGATCTGTAATCCATCTTGCGGCAGATAGCCGATGCGAATACCCTTCATGGCCGAAAGGGAACCATAGTCGAGCGTTTCCATGCCCGCGATCACTTTCAGCAGAGTCGATTTGCCGGTGCCATTGCCGCCGACAAGGCCGGCGCGTTCTTTCGGCGTGATCAGCCAATCGAGACCGTCAAACAGCAGCTTATGGCCGAACCTCTTTCCGGCTCCGGTGAGTTGCAACATCTATCAACTATTTTCGCTAAGCGAAAAAAAAGTTGAGCGCATTGGAAATGTAGCTTTTCAATTCCGTGCGCTTCACGACCGCATCCAGGAAACCATGCTCCAGAAGAAACTCGCTGCGCTGAAAACCCTCGGGCAGCTTTTGACGAATGGTTTGCTCAATCACGCGTGGACCAGCAAAACCAATTAACGCGCCAGGCTCGGCAATATTCAAGTCTCCGAGCATGGCAAAGCTAGCGGTGACGCCTCCGGTTGTAGGATCGGTGAGGACGCTGATGTAGGGCAGCGCCGCTTCATCCATTCGCATGAGCGCCGCAGAAAGCTTGGCAAGTTGCATCAGGCTGATCGTCCCTTCCTGCATGCGCGCGCCGCCGGATGCGGAGACGATCACCAGCGGAGTTCTCTCTTGTAAACATCGTTCAATGGCGCGCGTGATCTTCTCGCCAACGACAGCGCCCATGCTGCCGCCGATAAACTTCAAATCCAATGCGCAAATCTGCACTTGTCTGCCGTTTAGCAATCCGCTTCCGCAAATGACTGCGTCGGGCAACTGCGTGGCGGCCCGCATCTCCTCCAAGCGTTGCGAGTAAGGCTTCGAGTCAACGAAATCCAGCGGATTCGAAGATTGCAGGTTTGCATCGTGGGCCGTGTAGATACCATCATCGAAAAGCTGCGCTAAACGTTCCGCCGCGGAAATTCGGAAGTGATACCCGCACTTCGGACAAACCTGCTGACCCTCCTCCACCGTTTTGCGCCAGATAATCTGCCCGCACGAGTCGCACTTCTGCCATAAGCCTTCCGTGCGGACGCTTTTCTCGTCATCCTTGGGGGTGTCTCCATCAATGGACGGCTTTTGTCGAGTGAACCAGGCCATGAAGTCAGCAACCAAAGTAACACGGGAAGCGCTGGTTACGACGGAGATGCTTCTGCAAGCTGCCGGTACTCTTCTTCTGATTTAACCGGCAGCAGAACCCAAAGCGTATAAATACCGAGCGCCGTGCCCAGTGGCACATCCAGCAAGCTCAAACCGCCAAAAACCAGAGCCGCTATTCGTGCCCAGGACTGGTGCGTTAACAAGCCCCAGCCGGTAAGGACTCCGAGAATCGCAATCACGATCAGGGAAAAGCCAATCGCCTGCACCAGATGAGGAACAAAGGCGGGAACCTCCGGAGGCAAGAACCGCATTTCGGGCCGGAAAAGTGAGATCAGAATCAGCCCCGGTATCAAGCGAAGGCCGGAAAGGACCAGCCAGAAAATCCCAAGCAACCGCAGATGCCCTGCGATCCGGCTTTGTACCGGCGTTCCTCCCACGCTTTTAAGAGCTTTTCCACATCTTGGGCAAAAAGTTTGACTTGGCTCAACGGGAGCGCCGCATCCATCACAAAACATATTTGCTTTTCCTGCTTGTACCTGTATACGACAGTGAGCCTTCGAGTGTTCCAAGCAAAAGGCATGGTCATGGCAGGACGGAAGCACTTCCGCTTGCATGGAAGGAACAGCTCAACTTGGGTTAAGGATTGCTTCCAAAAAACCATTCATCTCGCGTTCGCGGTTGTTGCGGAGGCGTATTGCCAATCTTTCTCATTAAGCACTACGTTTTGCCATGTAAAAGCCAACACATTTACGGCACAAGCATTATTGCACGAACCTTCCTTTGCGCAATCAGCAGTATTTGGTTATACGTTCAGTCCGATAGATCAGCGCATCAAGGGGTTTTGGGAAGGAATCCTACCGTTGCCCAGTATCCTTCGGACTATTCAGTCGGGTCAGTACATTCATATTCCATAAAGCACAACGTTCTCCGCCGACGCCACTGCAGCCGTTTTCTTTTTCGCCATGCCAAGGAAAACTTATTGTAAGTAAACTCATACTCCCTTATTTCGAGAAAGGGCTGTTTGCGTCATACCGCCGCTCACGGCACTATTACGACGGTTTCGAATACTGGCCGAGC
>JBJMGL010000270.1:0-12627 GCA_045807985.1 Bryobacteraceae bacterium | reverse complement strand
GGCAGCACGGCGAGAAGGCGGTCTATGTTTGCAGGCTCACGAGAATAAACCACATCAACATATAGGTTTGAATGGGCGCGCCATTCAGAACGGCGGCGAGATCCCGACCAATATGAACTGGACTCCATTTTCCTGTAGAGTCCGCAAGGTGGCAACCAGCTTAGTGTGCTACATTCAATTCGCGAATCGCCAGGATCTCATTAATGCGTTCTTCGAGAAATGCCAATTGCTCAGCGGACGTTAAGGAAAGCATCCAGCGGATCAGTGCAGGTCTACTCCATCTTCGCTATAGTCCGGCAGTGGAGCGATGGCACTCATGTTCGAGTCCAACATAATCTCAGAATAACGGGATTAAATCCATTTCATACGTGTGCCCAAGCCGCTTTGTGAATCATGACTCTTGTTAATAAAACGATGCGCTTGATACGAATGGAGCGAGCTGTCAACAGCCCCGACGAGAGGGTTTACTGGTCGGACCCGCATCGGAAGGCAAAACTTCTCTGTCTATTGTTGGGTTTGCGGTGGAAAGTGGGTGGCAAGGTAATTGATAATTTCGTTGAATTCGTCATCGGTGCCATTTGCGCCCTTGTTGACCATGTCTGTGACGATCTGGACCCAGCGCTCCTTGGTTTCATGTTTTCCTAAGACAATTTCCGGCGCGTGACAGCCCCCACAAATTTTTTGCGTGGTTGCTTTTCCTTGTCCTTCTGGCAATTGCTGTCCCTTGTTTTGGGCTTGTGCCAGGCTGGCTGTCAGGCAGAGGGCAAGAAGGTAGCGTGTAGGGGATTGAGCTTGCACGCCTTCATTATGCAGGCTCGGGTGTCGGGCGATTCGGGGAGGCACGGCGGCTATGAAATAATTGTCACTACGAATACACATGAAACGCAGGATATTTGTTCGGGACTTATTGGCCTTGCCCGCTGTTTCTGCAGTGGTCGAAGCAGGCCAGGCGCCGCCGCCCGCAACTACGCCTCAGCAGCAGCCGCAACCGCAACCGAATACACCCGCGCGGCAGGAGTCCCGTCAGCCACCGAGCGTGCCAAAACTTCGGGTAACTGCGCCCGACTTGACGGCCGAACCGGCACCGCATTTTTTCACCGACGTCCAGTTTGCGACGCTTGAAAAACTCGGCGAAGTGCTTGTGCCTCCGCTGAAGAACAATCCTGGCGCACTCGAAGCGAAAGCTCCTGAATTTCTGGATTTCCTGATTGGAGCATCGCCCGCAGACCGGCAGAAGTCTTATCAATTCGGGCTGGATCAACTGGAGCTGCAGGCCAAAAGCAAGTATCAAACGTCATTCCGTAGTTTGAGTGAAACGCAGGTAGGCGCGGTTCTAAAGCCTCTGTTTGTGGCACGTCCGTGGCCTGAAGATTTGCCAAGTGATCCACTACAAAGCTTTATCGCGCAAGTGCACGAAGACCTGCGGACGGCGACGATGAACTCGCGCGAATGGGCCACCGCTTCTGAAAAATCTGGTCGCCTGTTTTCGCGCGGTTACCGTGGGAGCGGGTATTACTGGGCTCCGATCGATCCGATCAGCCAAGGATAACAATGCCAATCAAACAATACGACGTCCTGATCGTGGGATCCGGGCACTCCGGCGGCATGGCTGCCAATATCCTGACCGGCAAGGGTATCTCCTGCCTCATGTTGAATGCCGGTCCCGAAGCTGATTACGAGAAGGATCGCGAGTTCAAGCACGCGTACGAACTTCCGTATCGCGGGTTCAACAAGCCCGGGCGCCTTCCTCATGTGTTTCAGGCGAACGAGTTTAACGCCAATCAATGGGTGGACGAAAAAGAAGTTCCATATACGCATCCCACTGATGCTCCTTATAACTGGGTGCGCGTGCGCTTGCTGGGTGGACGCTCACTATTCTGGGCTCGTCAGTCGTTCCGCTTGAGCAATTACGAGTTTAAAGCGGCAGAGGTTGATGGTACTGGGGACAACTGGCCCATCACGCTCGAAGACTTGGCACCGTATTATTCACGCGTAGAAAAGATTTTTCGTGTCGCGGGGCGGAAGGAGGGCTGGCCTCAGTTTCCCGATGGGGACTTCGTGGAAACCAACTACCCTCCGGATACCGAGTCGATCAAAACCGTTACCGAAATAGCTAAAAAGCGAGGGATCGGTGTTTCAAAGTGGCGCTCAGCTCTTGGCAAAGACGGTTTAGCGAGTTCGATGAACCTGCTGTTGCCCGATGCTCTTGCAACGGGCAAACTCGATATCGTCCAGAACGCCATCGTCCGTGAAATCACGATCGACAAGAATACAGGCTTGGCTAATGGGGTGCATTTTGTCGACCGGCACTCTGGGCGCGAGATGCACGTGAAGGCTCGAGTGGTTGTGCTGGCGGCGGGCTGTCTTGAGAGTACACGGTTGCTGTTGAACTCTCATTGTGCGAATTCAAGCGGCGTCCTGGGGCACTATCTTGTCGATCAGATGTACGGAGTTTCCGTGGTGGCGTCCGTTCCGGAAGCCCGTGACGGCAAAGCGAAGCCCGGTTTGATGGGCGGCAATGCGTTCATGCCGAGATTCCGAAACCTGAGCAAGAGCGACAAACGGAACTTCATTAAGGGATATTGCGTGAGCATCAACAGCGGCGCGAGCGCCAGTCCGAACTTCTTTCCGCTCTACGGAGCCGAGCTTCAGGCAAAACTGGATTCATACGCAAATTCGTGTGTCTCCGGCGGCATCTTCGGTGAGCGTGTAGCGCGTTATGAGAATCACGTTCGCATCAATCCAGACGTGAAAGATCGCTGGGGGATCCCGGTGCTCCACATTGAAGCCCGTGATACAGACAATGAGCGGAATCTATGTAAAGATGCGGCAGATACGATCGAGGAATGGTTCCACGAAGCCGGCTGGGAAGTAATCTGCAAAACCGACCGAGTGAACCCGCCTGGCTACAGCATTCACGAAGTGGGCACCTGCCGTATGGGGGACAATCCCAAAAAAAGTGTGCTGAACAAATGGTGTCAGAGCCACGATATCAAGAACCTTTTCGTCGTGGATGGAGCAAGCTTCGTCACAGCTGGATGGCAGAACCCAACTATGACAATTCTGGCGCTCTCTATGCGAGCGTCCGAGTATTTGGCGGAACAGATGCGCATGAACAGTGTTTAGTGAAGCTGCTACAAATTCTAGTATTCAGTAACAATCGGTACCCTGCGCAAGCTTATATCCGCCTATAAGGGCCGTCTTAACTCCAATTAATGCAGTCATTCGCTATCGTAAAAAAGAATGGACCTGGAAAAATCAGTACTGCGCAAGGTCGGTGAAGCAATTAGCCGCTTTAAGATGATCCGCGAAGGCGACCACGTTGCCGTAGGGGTGTCAGGCGGCAAGGATTCACTCACTCTACTTGAAGCCTTACTGCTGCTTCAGAAACGCGCTCCGATTCACTTTCGTGTCACTGCCTTCACGATTGAGCAAGGCAAATTTCTACGACCCATCGAACCCGTGGGTGAATACCTACGCAATCGTGGAATCAATTGGACTTACGTAGAGGACATGCCCTCTCTCGATCTCCTGGAAGAGCAACCAGATCACGGCTGCGACGTTTGCAGCCGATTCCGTCGCCGCGCCGTTTACGAAGTAGCGCGAAAGCTGGGCGCGAACGTCATTGCGTTGGGCCACACCGCTGATGACTTTTGTGAAGCATTTCTCCGAAATGCGATGTTCACAGGCCGGGTCAGTGCCCTGCCTCCCATAACCTGGTCACGCGAGGGCGAGTTCCGTTTAATTCGACCTCTCGTTTACGTTACAGAAGACCTGACGGCAGCCTTCGCTGCCCGTTTAGGCGCTCCCGTTATCCCCTGTGGCTGCTCTCAAAAAACAGGAACAGTTCGTCGAACTCTACGCGACTTCTTCACCGAAGTGGAAAAAGAGCATCCCTTCCTCAAAGAAACTCTCTTGTCAGCCATGGGAAATGTAGAAGTGAGCCGTTTGCTTGACACCCGTTTTCTGGACCTGGACGAGCCTCCGTCCGCTGGGCTTCCTGAACCTTCGAATGAAACCCTAATCTCGCTGACTATTTCCTAGTCTTGGTACATTAGTTCAGTTCGCTATGAGTGCGGAACTTATCGTTGTTAATGGTCCGCTAGCAGGAACACGCTGCGACCTTCTTAAAGGTGACATCTTCATTGGTCGTTCACCCAACTCAAAAATTGTTCTCAGTGAACCCGAAGTCGGATGGCGTCATTGTCAGATTCGGCAGCAGGGCGAACGCTTCCTTGTCTCGGATCTGCGAACGTCGAGCGGCACTTATGTCAATGGAATGCGCTCCGCCGAGCGCTGGCTGGAAGATCGGGATCAGATCGGAATCGGCAAGACCATCCTGATGTTCCGGTCCGGCACGGCGGAGGCGGAAGAAATCGTTGTCTCGCCCGTCGACACCAAGCCCGTGCTGCTGGCTGCCTGCTCGCTGGTGTTTCTCCTCCGTGCCTTAGCTGCCAGTATCGGTGACGCGCAAACGGGTCTCCTGCAAAACCAAATTCTCCGGCTTGTTTCCGATCTCATTCCTGTTGAAAGGGGACATATTCTCCTTGGCTCCAATTTTTTGGAACTCTTGGCGCAGTACGAGGAGCGCCGGGGAGAACCAGACGAAGATTTTAAGGACGCCCTCGCCAAAGTTTGTGAGGAAGGCGCATTTGAAAATTCCGCTGCACGGCTGATCGGCGTTCCTTTATATCTCGCCGGTGTCCTGGGGGGCGCTCTTCTGATCAAAGTTCAACCATCCGAAAGCGGACAACTCACCGCCCATCTGGAAACCTTAACGGCCATTGCATCCCTAGCTTCTATCGGCTTCGAAGCGAATCAGGAAGTCGAAGCGCTCAAAGCTGAAAAGGCCTTATTACAAGAGCAGATCGCGATCAATACCGGAATTGTGGGAGAGAGTCCAGTGATCCGGCGGCTGCTGACCTTGGTGGAACGTGTGGCCCCGCGTGACGCGACCGTTCTAATTACCGGCGAAAGTGGTACCGGTAAAGAGCTAATTGCGCGCGCGTTACACCAAAAAAGCGCACGGCGAGACCGGCCCTTTGTTGCTGTCAACTGCGCCGCATTGAGTGAGACATTGTTTGAAAGCGAGTTGTTCGGTCATGAAAAAGGAGCGTTTACCGGCGCTATTTCTCTCAAAAAGGGCCGTTTCGAAATCGCGCAAAACGGCACGATTTTTCTGGACGAAGTTGGTGAACTAGCGCCTGGGTTGCAAGCCAAACTGCTGCGTGTTCTCGCGCAACGGGAGTTTGAGCGTGTAGGCGGAAACCAGGCTTACCCGCTTGACATTCGTGTGATCGCGGCAACCAATCGAGAGCTGGCGGAAGACGTTCGCGAAGGCAAGTTTCGGGAAGATCTTTACCATCGTCTAAATGTGATAACTCTGGAATCCCCGCCCTTGCGGGATCGTAAGGAAGATATCCCGTTGCTTGCTCAATATTTTCTCCAGCGCTCGTCCGAACGTTGTAAACGTCAGGTACAAGGGCTCTCAAAAGAAGCTGAGGAAGTGATCTTGCAATATCCTTGGCCTGGAAACGTTCGTGAGTTGGAGAATGCCATGGAGCGCGCGGTGGTTCTCGGCGTATCGGAATGGGTGCTCCCCGAGGATTTACCCGAGAGCCTGCTCGAATCCGCGCCCCGTGATGCTAGCGCCAAATTCCATTTTTCGGTGCAGCAAACGAAGCGTGACTCAATCATCGATGCCTACGTGCAGGCCAATGGAGATTATAAGCAGGCAGCAAAGATACTGGGCCTGCACCCAAATTACTTACTAAGACTCGTTCGCAATCTCAACCTTCGGGACGATATCAATCGGGCGCTGGGATCAAAAGATCGCTGATTTGGTTCCGACGTGCAGGGCGGCAATGCCGCCGGTCAGCAACTGGAACTCTGCTTGCGCGAATCCTGCGGCCCGCATCAACTCGCTTAGCTGATGGGCTCGCGGAAACTTTCGAATCGAGTCCGGAAGGTAATCGTAAGCTTCCCGCGAACCGGAAATCGTTGCGCCAACCAAGGGCAAAACGATCCGTGAATACAACCCGTATCCAGCCTTTACCAAGGGATTCGAGGGATGAGAAAACTCCAGAATGGCAAGCTGCCCGCCCGGCCGAAGCACGCGATGCAGCTCCACTAAACCTGCCCTGTAATTCGTCAAATTCCTAAATCCAAACGAAATGGAAATTAAGTCAAGTGAATTTGCGGCCATCGGTAAAGCCAACGCATCTGCCTCGGCGAGCAATGCGTAAAAGCCCTTGCCTTGCGCTTTGCGCTGCGCCGCAGTCAGCATGGGGTGGCAAAAATCAGCGCCATAGATCAGTGCTCTAGCGACTTTCTGAAAATCAATCAGAACATCTCCCGTTCCGCAGCAAAGATCCAGCACTCTCGCGTCTGGGTTCTGAAGCACTGGAGCCACTTTCTTCAACAAAATTCTTCGCCAGCTCCGGTCAATGTTAAAGGAAAGCAGATGATTCAGCAGGTCATACCGGGGGGCAATTCGTGCAAACATCCGCTCCACCCACCGCGAAGCCTGCTGCTCATCGTTTGTGCCGGGAGGCGTAGTGCCAGAAGCAAACTCCCTTGAACTCATCGCAGAGTCTCTGTTATCGCTTTTCGAATCGCGGAAGTTTCGACGTCAGACACGATTTTCACCTTCCCAATAGCGGCCGGCAGCACAAAATGCACTCTGCCGCCGAGCGTTTTCTTATCCTTACCAAGCCGCTCCAAAAGCCGGTCCGCATTCAACCCGTTCGCTGACGGCAATGGTCCAAAGCGAAAAATAACTTCCTGGATACAGCTTGCTTCCGCCCTTGCCAGCATCCCCAAAATTGCAGCCAGTTCCGTCGCGACTGCCATTCCCCACGCCACCGCCTCGCCATGCAGAAATCGCGCGTATTCCGTTTCCGCTTCCAACGCGTGTCCAACGGTATGTCCAAAATTAAGAATCCGGCGCAGGTCCCCTTCCTTCTCATCCGCCGACACAACTTCTGCCTTGATCCGGACCGCCCCTGCAATCAATTGCTCCACCAGCTCAGGCTGTAAAGAAAGAATCTCGCTGGCACGCTGGGAGAACAGGTCAAACAGAGCGCGATCGCGGATGACGCCACACTTAATCACTTCAAACAAGCCAGCCCGATACTCCCGTTCCGGCAATGTGGACAACACATCGGGATCAATCAGCACGGCAATAGGCTGATGAAAGCTCCCAATCAGGTTCTTTCCGCTTCGCAGGTTCACGCCCGTTTTGCCGCCTGTAGCCGCATCAACTTGCGCCAGCAGCGTTGTCGGAATTTGCAGCACTGGAACGCCGCGCATAAAAACCGCAGCCAGGAAACCGCTTATATCGGTGACAATGCCCCGCCGAAACCAATCACTAAACTCTTCCGGTCGGCACCGCGCTCGGACATTTGTTCGGCTAGCTGCTCCAGCGCCGCCAGTCTCTTGTTCGGTTCGCCGCCTGGAAAAAATAGAATAGTCAGCTCCTCATCCCCAAACTGCGCCCGCACCTTCGAGCCATGCAACTGCCAGACATCTTCTGTTGTCACCAGAAACGGCTTGCCCGCATTCTTTGGCAGAAAATCGCGAATGCGCCCAATAATCCCCCTCTCAACGACGTTTGAATACACGCATTGAGACGTTTGAACCTCAAAGGCCGGCATGTGATCTCGTTGTACCATGAGGTATCGCTGCGGGTATTGAACAGATTCACACGGATTTTGTTGTGGTTGGCGCTGGTGTCGCGGGCCTCCGTGCGGCCATTGAACTGGCGGACGCGGGTCGCGTTCTCGTCATAGCGAAGGACAGCCTGCAAGAGTCATCCTCTGAATACGCTCAGGGCGGTATTGCCGTGGCTCTCAGTGACGACGACGAACTGGAATTGCACGAGCATGACACGATAGCTGCCGGTGATGGTCTCTGCGACATTGAAGCCGTAAAGGTCTTGGTCGAAGAAGGCCCCCATGCGATTGAGCAGCTCATTGACTGGGGAACGGCTTTCGACCGGCAGGGTGCAAGGCTTCTCTTCACAAGAGAAGCGGCGCATAGCCGTAACCGTATTCTTCACGCGCATGGTGACTCCACCGGCAGAGAAATTGTGCGCACTCTTCGGCAGCACGCTCAAACACTGCCTAATATCAAATTTCTAAGCTTTGCTGCGGTAACAGACCTCCTGGTGAAAGAGGGTGAAGTTCGCGGCATCTCCGCGCTGGATGAAAGCACTCGCTCAACTGTGCTGGTGGGAGCGCGTGCCACTTTGTTAGCCACCGGAGGGCTTGGACGCGTTTTTGAAAACACCACGAATCCCGACGTAGCTACTGGCGATGGCGTCGCTTGCGCTTTTCGAGCAGGCGCTTCGGTCTCGGATATCGAGTTTGTGCAGTTTCATCCCACTGCTCTCTACATTCCCAACGCGCCTAGGTTCCTTTTGAGCGAAGCCCTGCGCGGAGAAGGAGCTTATCTCCGGAACGCCAGCGGAGAGCGCTTCATGTCACGCTATCACCCGATGAAAGAACTCGCTCCGCGTGATGTGGTTTCCCGTTCTATCGTGATGGAAATGCGCGCCACCGGCGACGACAGCGCTTTTCTTGATCTCACGCATCTGCCGCGAGGTTTCGTGCGTGACCGCTTTCCCCGCATCTACGAAACTTGCTTGCATTACGGCATCGACCTCGAAGGTACTCCCGCTCCCGTCCGGCCAGCCGCGCATTACGCCATGGGTGGAATCAAAACAGATTTATTTGGCAGAACCAGCATGAACCGTCTATTCACCGCCGGTGAAGCCGCCTGCACCGGCGTACACGGAGCCAATCGTTTAGCCAGCAATTCACTATTGGAGGCAGTCGTCTTTGGAGCACGCGCGGGTCGAGCTATGCAAGAACTCGCAGAAATACCAAACGGGACCATGCCCTGCTGCCCGATCCCAAGTTTTCCAGCCATCTCGGAACGCGACCTGCGGACACTCGCCTGGAACTCCTGCGGCATTCTGCGTAGCGGACCCGAACTGAAGGCGGCCTATAAAAAGCTGGAATGCAGAACACTGGAGCCGTCCGAAACTCCCACACGCGCGAATTTTGAACTCCGTAACATCCATCAAGTCGCCTTTCTAATAGCGCGGGCCGCTTTCGCTCGTGAAGAGAGCCGGGGCGGACACTATCGCGTGGACTTTCCTCATAAGTCACCTGCCCTTGAAAAACACTCCCTTCTGCAAAAGCGCACAGGCGATTTCGATGTTCAACTTACCTTCGCGTAGCGCGCCGAAGCATCTTCCCCTTTTGGGATTTGCACTGCTGTTTGCGGCAGTGCCCTTGCAGCACGCAAGTCCTTGGGCCGTGCTCTGGACCACGCCCTCTATTCTGATCGCTTCTCTTCTCATCACCTGGGGAGCGGAATCCGCGCAGTTTTTCGTCGCGCAGGGATTCGCTTTAGCAATTCTTGCCTGGATGCAAACTCTTCCTGAGTTTGCCGTGGAAGCTGTTCTCGCCTGGAAGCAACAGACCGACCTGCTGTTAGCAAACTTAACCGGCGCGTTACGGCTGCTCACCGGACTAGCCTGGCCCATGATTTACCTCACTGCCAGCGTTGTTCACAGGAAACGAACAGGCCAAGGATTACGGCTTATACAACTTGATCCGCACCACAGCGTGGAAGTAGTCGGCCTGATCATGCCGCTCATCTATATGGCTTTTGTCTGGTGGAAGGGAAAGCTGGAAGTGTACGACGCTGCCGTCCTGATTGCGGCGTATGCCGCTTATCTTGCTTTACTGACGAAACTTCCGCCCGAGAAAGACGAAGGTATCGAGGATCTCGAATCCGTCCCGCGCCATATTGTTCTAGCGCCGCCATTCTGGCGCACGCTGGGGATCTGCTTATGTTTTCTCATCGGCGGCATCATGATCTACTTCACAGCCGAGCCGTTTCTCGGAAGTCTTGTCTCGCTTGCTACCGCCATCGGAATCCCCAGTTTTGTGATCATTCAATGGTTAGCGCCTATTATCTCGGAGTTTCCAGAGCTTTTGTCTACCTTCTATTTCGCGCGCCAGGAAGTGAAAGCCCCGGTAGCTCTCATGAACATCGCATCCAGCAACATCAATCAGTGGACGTTGTTAGTGGCAATGTTGCCGATTGTTTTATCAATGAGCAGAGGCGGTGTCTCCGCGCTTTCATTCGACAACGAGCAAGGAATAGAATTATTGCTCACCATCAGTCAAAGCGCAGTGGCGCTGATGTTTCTCATCAACATGCAATTTGCCTGGTACGAAGCGCTGGCGATGTTTCTTCTCTTCGCCGCCCAGTTTGTCTTGCCGGAAGCTTTCGGCGCTCAGGCCAAAAGCTGGATTACGAGCGCATTCCTGCTATGGACCATGATTGAAATCGGAGCAGTTTTGGCAAGAAGGCGCATGCCGGAAGCATTTACCAGTTTTGCCGCTACGTGGAGAGAGCACGTAAAAAGCTAAGCGCTGCCGAAGTTAATCAGCGCGACACCGAAGATAATCAGCAGCAATCCGCTTCCCTTCGCCAGCGTAAAAGGCTCCTTGAAAAATATTCGCGCCCACACAATCGCCCAGATATAACCAAGCGAGACCATCGGATAAAGTACGGTAAGCTGCGCGCCTGGCTGAGCAACACTCATCATGTAGAATATGCTCGACATCAGATAGAGCACAACGCCCACAGCCAGCCAATAGTTGCTGAGAAGCCGGGCTAAACCGCCCTTCATATGTTCAGCGCCTAGCTTTAAAAATACTGCGCCGAAAGAGCCGATAAAAGAACTGAGCAGAATCAGAATGACTGCATTCGCGGGTGTATTCATCGGGTCCTGCCTAAAACGGAAACGCCACCGACAATAAAAGCAATGCCAATGCCGCGGAAGAAATTCATGTGTTCGCCAACCAGAAGAAAAAGGGATAAAATCGTGACCCAAACGTAAGTCAGAGCAATAATTGGGTACAGTTTAGAAAGCTCGCGGCCTCGTAGCGCGAGCGCCATTAAAAAAGTGTTAATTCCGTAAAAGCAATAGCCTAGAAAGAGCCGAAAGTTAGCCAGAACTCCTAGGAAAAAACTCACAATCAAGGCCGGGCGCCTGGCAACGTCAGCCAGTGTGACATGCGCGCCGAGTTGCATGGTTCCTTGCTTGATGAGGATTTGCGCGAGTGCTCCAATTAACGTACAGGAGAAAACGAGAAGAAATGCTTTCCTTGATTCCGACTGAGTGCTAACGGGGGTCGGTTCAATAGCTTCAAGAACGGTGGGGGATGTCAAACGGCAGTTTCCTGGGGCATAGTTTCCTTCTATTTTACGGCATCAGGAACCGGCAGAAAATGGTATGAGTATGCTATAGCTCAATGCGCCGCATCATACTGGCAGTACTGTCGATTATTGGGGCTTTTTCGCTTGGAACCATCGTTTCCAGTCGCGGTGAGCCGGTTAACAGCCTTTGGCTGATTGCCGCCGCAGGGTGCATTTTTGTCCTCAGCTTTCGGGTTTATGGACGGTTTTTGGCTCTTAAAGTGGCGTTATTGGACGACAAACGCGCTACTCCGGCAGAACGGTTCCAGGATGGGCAGGACTTTGAGCCAACCAACAAGTGGATTCTGATGGGGCATCACTTTGCCGCGATTGCCGGTCCGGGACCGCTCGTTGGGCCGACTTTGGCGGCGCAGTTTGGTTACCTTCCAGGCGTAATTTGGATTTTGGTTGGGGCAGTGCTGGCAGGGGCGGTACAGGACTTTATCATTCTGTTTTGCTCTATGCGCCGTGATGGAAAGACACTGGGGCAGATTGCGCGGGATGAGATCGGCAGCGTGGCGGGTTTTGTGTCTTTGATTACGGTTTTGCTGATCGCGATTGTTCTTTTAGCGGTTGTGGGTTTGGTGGTAGTCAATGCGCTGAAGGGCAGCCCGTGGGGAACGTTCACGATCGCGATGACCATGCCCATTGCAATCTTTATGGGGATCTATCTACGGTTTATCCGGCCCGGCAAGGTTTTGGAGTGCTCGGCAATTGGCTTTGTGCTGGTTGTGCTGAGCATTTTGGGCGGAAGCGCCGTGGCGGCTTCGTCAACTTGGGCGCACTGGTTCACTTTAAGCGGTGTTGCGCTGACAGCGGCAATTGTGATTTATGGATTTTTGGCGAGCGCCTTACCGGTCTGGTTGCTGCTGGCTCCGCGAGACTACCTGAGCACGTTTATTAAGCTGGGGGTCATCTTTTTGCTAGCGATTGGAATTTTGTTTACGCATCCGCAACTGGCTTTGCCGCCGCTGACGAGATTCGTGGATGGCACAGGCCCGATCTTTGCGGGTAAAGTGTTTCCATTTTGCTTTATTACGATTGCTTGCGGCGCAATTTCCGGGTTTCATTCGCTGATCTCCTCGGGAACTACGCCGAAGTTGATTGCGAAGGAGTCGCATGCCTGGCCGATTGGCTATGGGTCGATGCTGCTGGAAGGATTCGTCGCGATTATGGCGATGGTAGCGGCGGCTTCGCTACAACCGGGAGTATTCTTTGCTGTGAACTCGCCGGCGGGCGTGGTGGGGGCTACTCCGCAAGCGGCGGTCCACACTATCAGTTCGTGGGGGTTTCCGGTGACGGCAAGCGCCATGGCGGAACTGGCGCGGAACGTGGGGGAAACAAGTC
>JBJMGL010000269.1:0-3493 GCA_045807985.1 Bryobacteraceae bacterium | reverse complement strand
GCCTTGCTTCAGCAAACTTTAACCGCGCAAATGTCTAAAGCCGATGCCATGATCTCCAGCCTTCAGCAACAGGTTACGTACTTCACAACCTTATTCACGACGATGCGGACAAACAACAGCGCCAATGGATAGCAAATTTGTCTCCCCAATAACGTCAGCGCTCGAAGCCGGTGATTTTGAAGGGGCTGAGCCTTTGCTGGCAAATTTCTTCGGCAGCCTCGAAGCGAATCTCGCGCAAATACCAGCGATGCAGGACCGCGCCGCCGCCCTCCAGGACGCTCTCGGATGGATGCACCGCTGGCTCAGCCTATCCCGCGTGATGCGCTCCCACCTGAATGAGCAGCTCCGTCTGAGTGTTAGAGATACTTCCTACTACTCCGCCGCCGAAACGCTTTCCACGGTCGATTTCACGGCATAATCCGGTCATGCCGCAAATGGATCAATAACGCGCACTCCGGCCACGACTGCACCGGCTTGAAGATCCTCGCTGTACAACGTGCCAACGCCTGCGGAACGCGCTGCATGGACGATCAATGCGTCCCAGAAAGAAATCTGTATGAGCCGATGCAGTTCAATCGCGGCGATTACATCGTTCGAGTCAAAGCGAACAACTTTGCTGCGGGCGATGATCTCAACCTTTCTCTGCGCTGCCTCCGGAGTCAATTTAAGCTTGCGTGTTGCAGCTGCAAAGTACTCCTGAAGAACCTGCAATGAGACCACTGCAGTCCTCCTGCTAAGGTGCTCTGCAAAAAGAGCAATTGCTTTTTTCTGTTTCGCGGGCGACGATCTATCATCGGCGTAAACCAGCACGTTTGTGTCAAAAAAGGCTAAGTCGTTCATCGCCTCTCATGCAATTCATCGCGGTTGAACCGCCATCCTTGCGAATCTCCTTGAGCGTCGCGCGAGAGCCTCTCAAATTCCTTAGCATCTGCTTCCGCACCATTTTGCCCAGCAATTTGCTCCAGGTACTCCCGGATCAGTTGGTTTACACTGGTGCCCATTGCTTCAGCGCGTTTCCTCGCCTTCTCGATAATTTCACTGTTCACAGATAACGTGACATTCATCAACATAATTTTATGTGTGCACATAATCCGTGTCAAATACGGTGTCAGTGAATCGTCACCAAGCAGGCAAGCCGCCAAAAACTTGACACTCTTCCCGCAGCTGATCCAATAAAATCAGTAGCTTGCGTTTGGTTCATCACCTGCTTGTACTGTGGCGTGATAGATCCAATTCACGGGAGCCTGGAGCACTACATGACGCTGCTGAGCACGCGCCAAAAAGTAGTTGCCTCAAATATCGCCAACGCCGATACGCCGGGCTATAAAACCCAAGACATTGATTTTCAATCCGAGTTTCAGTCGGCCTTGGCTGGCTTGTCTCCCGCCAAAGTAGAAGTGGCGGGTCTCCGCGTCAAAAACGACGGAAACAATGTAAACCTGGACCGCGAATCCCGCTTACTGGCCGAAAACGCGATGCGTTTCAATATTGCCACCAACCTTTTGCGTTCGCAGCTCAAGCTGGTGCGTGTCGCCATTGATGGAGGCAATACCGGATCATGAGCCTCTTTAACAGTCTATCCGTGAGCGCCTCCGGCATGTCGGCCCAGCGTGAACGCGCCGAGGTGCTGGTCGAAAACATTTCCAATTCCGATACCACCCGTACCGCCGAGGGTGGGCCTTACCGCCGCCGTGATGTTGTCTTTCAGCCGGAACAGGTGAGTTCGCCCTTTTCATCGGTCTTCCAAACTCACTTTAATGACGGACCCAAGGGTGTTGCCGTCAGCGACATTACTGTCGATAACAGTGACCCGGAACGCCGTTATATGCCCAACCACCCGGATGCCGACAAAGACGGTTATGTTGCCTTCCCGAAAGTCAACCCGGCGGAAGACATGGTGGACCTGATGGGCGCTTCACGGTCTTATCAAGCCAATGTGTCCGCGATTTCCGCCGTCAAGGACATGATTAATAAATCCATCGATCTCTTCCGTTAAATCCATGTCATTCCCTATTTCCTCCATCAATTCAATCCCGCACATCCCGCTCGATCAGGCGGTTCTGTCCAAGAACAGCGGTGAATTTCAAAATATTCTCAAATCAACCATTCAAGAAGTTGAGAAATCGCATACCAACGCCAACGATGCTGTCCGCAATTTCCTGACCGGGGAAGACGGCGAGCTTCACTCGACGGTTCTTGCCACTCAGACTGCGGAACTCCAGTTCAACATGTTCATGCAAGTCCGGAACAAAGTAGTTTCCGCCTATCAAGAGATTATGCGCATGCAGATCTAACCATTACTTGAGTACTTGAGTTAGGTCGATGGATCAAATCAAAAAGCTGTTCGCTTCCTTTTCGAAGCAGCAAATCATCGGGTTTGCAATTGTCGTTCTCCTGGTAGGCGGCGGTATTACCAGCTTCGTGAAATGGAATCATGACCGCAGCTTTAAGGCTCTGTTCACCGGCATGTCGCCGGAGGATGCAGCCGCCATCGTTCAGAAACTAAAGGAAAGCGGAGTCGAACACCGCATCAGCGAGAACGGCACGTCCGTTTTAGTCCCTGAAACAAAAGTGGACGAGTTGCGCCTCGAAATGGCCGGCGCGGGCCTGCCAAAAACCGGTCGCATCGGCTTTGAACTGTTTGATCGCAATAATCTCGGCATTACCGATTTCACCGAACACGTTAATTACCGGCGGGCTCTCGAAGGGGAGCTCGAACGTTCTATCAAGGCGCTCAACGTAGTAGAACAAGCTCGCGTTCACCTCACTTTTCCGAAAGATTCCGTATTCCTGGACTATCGCGAGCCTGCCAAGGCAAGCGTCTTGCTTCACACCCGCGCGGGAACCCGGCTCAGTCCGCAAAACGTCACTGCCGTTGCCAATTTGGTGGCGAGCGCGGTAGAAGGGCTTACACCCGAGCTGGTATCCGTTCTCGATATGAGTGGCAACCTATTAAGTCGGCCCCGCAGGAAGTCCGGCGAAGACGGCGCGCCTTCGGAAGCGGCCCTCGACTACAAGCACCAGATCGAGAAAGACCTTGTCGCAAAAATAGAATCTACTCTTGAACCGCTTCTGGGCGAGGGGCATTTCCGCGTTGGCGTGACAGCCGACTGCGACTTTACCACCACTGAGCAGAGCGAGGAAGTTCTCGATCCTACGAAGTCCGTCATGGTGACATCGCAAAAGTCGGAAGACGTGGCCGGCTCTGGTGCGCAGAACGCTGGTGTTCCTGGCACTTCTTCCAATTTGCCTCGTGCCGCTCCCCGGGCAGTGACTCCAGGGTCAAGCTCGTCCCGCCGTACTGAAAATACTTCCTTCGAAACGTCCAAAACTGTCCGGCATCTGAAGGTGCCGCAGGGTAGTATCAAACGCATTTCCGCTTCTCTTCTGCTTGATCAGGAAGTTCGCTGGGAAGGGCAGGGCAAAAACAGAAAGCGCGTCATTGTTCCCCCTACGCCGGAGCAAATCAAAAAAATTAACGACATTGTTGCCG
>JBJMGL010000268.1:0-3789 GCA_045807985.1 Bryobacteraceae bacterium | reverse complement strand
TTGGCCATTCGTCAATGTGGGACAATGCGGACCTAAGCCGGAACAAACTGCTGGTCGACTCTTCGCATCAACATTCAGCAGGACAGCGCGGTGATGTAATGACCACACAATCGGCAATGCGCTCAGGGGATCGCAGTGCAGAGGATTTGCACGGAAATGCACCCGACCGGTCGGAAACAGTGCTGCTCCTGGTGGACGTAATCAACGATCTGAATTTCCCGCAGAATGAAAAAGTTGTGCGAGAGTCTCAGAAGTTGTCGAGGTGCATTGCAAGGCTTAAAGAGCGATGCAAGCAAGCCGGAATTCCGACTATTTACGTCAATGATAACTTCGGAAAATGGCGTTCGGACTTCTCTGAAGTGGTGCGACATTGTTTACGCCCGGATGCTCCCGGCCGCAGCATGGTCGAGGTACTCCTGCCTGAGCAACAGGATTATGTCGTTCTAAAACCTAAGCATTCAGCCTTTTACGCAACTCCGCTCGATACCTTGCTCGAATATATCGGGGCGAAAAACGTGATTCTGGCAGGGATCACCACCAATGCGTGTGTGATGATTACCGCAGGCGATGTACATATCCGAGATTTCGGATTGTTTGTCCCCTCCGATTGTGTCGCGGCTTTAACCGAAGAAGATCAGGTTAAGGCATTGGAAATCATGGAGAGGAATTTCGACGCGAATACCACTCCGGCAGAGCAACTAGATTTAAGCGCGCTATCCTGAGGAGCTCAGGCGACGGCCCTGACTCAGCAATATCTGTTGCGGCTTCGCATGTTCCTGAATGCAGAACTGAGCTGAGATATAAAGGAGGGCAGAGTTATGTATTCACGAGCCCTCGTACGTGTTGCCGTCCTGGTTCTTTCTTTGGGAACAATAGGCCGCGCAGTTGAGCTGCAAACCTACGACGTTGACCCTAAAGATTCCAGTGTTTCTTTTTCTGTCAAACACATCGTAGTGAGCGAAGTTCGTGGACGCTTCAAGAAATTCTCAGGAACTATAAAGTTTGACGAGGGCAACCTACCAAATTCCGCAGTAGCATTCACCGTCGAGACAGCGAGTGTTGACACCGATAATGAGCGTCGAGACCAGGATCTCCGCAGCCCAATGTTTCTGGATGTCGCGAAATATCCAGAGATGTCGTTCTCTAGCCAGCGTGTGGAGAAGAGCGGCGCTGATTTCGTACTCGTAGGAAACCTGAGCCTGCATGGCGTGACTCATGAGGTACGAGTCCCCTTTGTTTATAACGGCAAGATTAAGGACAACATGGGGAGGTTGCGTATCGGATTTTCCGCGACCTTCACAATCAACCGCCAGAATTGGGGCATCAACTATAACAAGGTGCTGGATAACGGTGGAATGGTTGCCGGCAATGACGTAACGGTGCAGCTGGATATTGTCGCCGCGAAGCAAGAAGCCAGTAGCCCGCATGGGCCAGATGCCACTGAGGGCAAAACTCCGAAATAGTAGAGGCGATTGGCTTTGGACGAACGATCGCCCTCTGCGGTGTCGCAAGTTGGCAGCAGTCTCTTCCAACTCTCCATTTAGTTCCCGCATCACAGGGCTGTCTTTTCAATGCTTTGGTTGACTAGGCAAGGTAAGTTCAAGATGCTTTGGTTAGCTAGGCAAAACAGTTTGACCCGCCCAAGCAGGCCGGCTCCGTTTCGGGACCCTTGGTCTGCCGCCCTTCTCACGACAATTCTGCAACTCTGTTTTGTGTGTTCGAGCGTCGGCCAGATCGGCCCCATGCTTCAGCCGGAGACCGAGAAGAACTATCAACCCCGTCCCTATCAAGGCAAGCTCGAAAGCGACGATGGGCAATGGATTCGGCCTGCAAAGGACTATGCCAGCACTCGATACAGTGCTCTCGATCAGATCAATACCGGTAACGTAAAGAACCTCAAGCTGGCATTCACCTTTTCAACCGGCATGACGCGAGGGCATGAGGCAGCGCCGCTGGTAGTAAATAACACGATGTATATCGTGACACCCTTTCCAAATAATCTGTATGCGCTTGATCTAACGAAACCGGGTGCGCCGATGAAGTGGGTGTACCAGCCCGCGCCGACGCCAGCTTCGCAAGGTGTCGCGTGCTGCGATGTGGTAAACCGCGGCGCTTCCTACTTCGACGGCAAGATCTACTACAACACTCTGGATAACCAGACTGTCGCGGTTGATGCCAACTCCGGCAAGGAAATCTGGAAGACGCGCGTCGGTGACATCAATAAGGGCGAGAGCATGACCATGGCTCCGCTGGTGGTCAAAGGCAAAGTCCTGGTCGGAAACAGCGGTGGCGAGTTCGGTGTACGCGGATGGTTAACTGCGCTTGACGCAAAAACGGGGAAGATCGCGTGGCGTGCATACGCCGCCGGACTAGACAAGGATGTGCTGATCGGACCCAAATTCAAGCCGTTTTACTCGCAAGATCGCGGTCAAGACCTGGGCGTGAAGAGCTGGCCGCCGGACGCGTGGAAGATAGGCGGCGCTGGAGTGTGGGGATGGATTTCTTACGACCCAGAGCTCAACTTGATCTATTACGGTACGGCGAACCCTGGGCCGTGGGATGCCGAGGCCCGGCCCGGCCGCAATCAGTTTGCGTCCGGGATATTTGCACGAAATCCCGATACCGGCGAAGCTGTCTGGTTCTATCAGTTCAGTCCGCACGATCTCTACGACTACGACGCCGTAAACGAAAACATTCTTCTTGATCTTCCTATCAAGGGACAGACGCGAAAAGTTCTGGTACACCCGGACCGCAACGGCTACGTCTACGTTCTGGATCGCGCCACTGGCGAGGTACTCTCCGCCAATCCTTTCGCGCCGATCACAACCAGCCGCGGCGTGGATTTGAAATCTGGCGAACTGCAGTATGTGGAAGAGAAGCGTCCAATGGTCGGCAAGGTGGTCAGGGGATTGTGTCCGACCGCGCCCGGCGCCAAGGACTGGCAGCCCTCGGCCTTTTCTCCGCGAACCGGATTGATCTACATCCCCCATAACAACCTCTGCATGGACGAGGAGGATCTGACTCCTAATTACATCGCTGGTACGCCATATGTCGGTGCAAACGTGCGCATGTACGACGCTCCGGGCGGCTATGGCGGAGCATTCACTGCATGGGACCCGGTGGAGGGCAAAGTAGTTTGGTCGAACCACGATCACTTTCCAGTATGGAGCGGCGCGGTTGCGACGGCCGGCGATGTGGTTTTCTATGGCACGCTTGATGGATGGTTTAAGGCTGTCGATGCGCACTCGGGAGCGTTGCTGTGGCAGTTCAAAACTGGTTCGGGAATTATTGGACAGCCCACTACTTACAAAGGACCCGATGGCAAACAATACGTCGCGATCCTGTCAGGTGTTGGAGGATGGGCCGGGGCGATTGTATCCGGCGGACTAGACCCGCGTGACGAATCCGCTGCCCTCGGGTTCGTGGGCGCAATGAAAGACCTGCCGCACTACACCAATAAGGGAGGCATGCTTTATGTCTTTGCCCTTCCTTAGATTGTGTACCGTCGTCGCGCTCGTGTCTTCTTCAGTCTTTGCCGCAGCTCAGACCAGAGAGCTTCGAGTCTGCGCCGATCCCAATAACCTGCCGTTTTCCAACACCAAGCTGCAAGGCTTCGAGAATCAGATCGCGTCGCTGGTTGCCAAAGATCTGGATGCGCACCTCACCTACGTCTGGCAAAGAATGGGCCGTGGCTTCGTCCGCGAATACCTCGACAAGGGCCAGTGTGATTTGCTGGTTGGAATTCCGAGCAACTATCGCCCGGTCCTTACGACCGCGCCTTACTATCGA
>JBJMGL010000267.1:0-16626 GCA_045807985.1 Bryobacteraceae bacterium | reverse complement strand
GCATTGAAAATCGGACCGAGGAAGTACCTTTGTTGGATGAATTTAGGCACGGCTTACCGCCGCGTACACTTTTTGTCTGAATCTCAACGGGCATACCGCCGCGCGTTGGACTTGGCTGAAGAGGGCATCATTAGTAACCCACGCAGCAGGGCTATCCAGGCAGATCTGGCTCTCTTGTACGCACGGATCGGGGATCGGCGCAGAGCAGAGTCGGAACTTGTTCAAGCGTTGCAGCAAGCGCCAAATGATGCCTGGGTGCTTTGGACGGCAGCGCTGACCTATGAGGCGCTGGGGCATCGGGACAATACTCTCTCGGTATTGGCTGCTTCGCCCGTGGGTATCATCGCGGATGTAGGCCGCTGGCCTGACGTGGCGGACCTGCACAAAGATTCTCGCTTTAGGGAGTTGTTGACATCTCGTAACGGAAAGTGAAGGTAGATCGGCCCATGTTGATTGAGCATAAGATCAAGTTGGAAACCAACGGTCTGACGATAACGCAGCGCATAGAGTCAGGCTTTCAAACCCCGCCCTTGAAGAGTCAAGCTGGCGTCGAGCAAAAGCGATTAAGCACTTCGTTCGCAGCCAGCCAGGCGGCGAACGCCGTCCCTTCGCCATCCGCCGCTGCTAAACATGTAGGCGGTGGGAACAGAGCTGAGAACCCTCGTGGGCCGGGCGGCGGCGACCCTGGTAGTTCCGGATCAGGCCCGGTTACGATCATTGGGCCCATTATCCTGATTTGTCCGTCGCGCAGCGCCACCAGCAGTGAGTCGGAGGTGAACAATGGCGAATAGTTTTCAAATCGAAACACAAGAACAACGGAACTGGTGCTGGGCTGCGGTCGCGGCAACCGTCGCGAACTATTTCTTCCCTGGTCAAGCAATAGAACAATGTGCTGTTGCGACTGGTGTTCAGTACGCCCAGGGTGTTCCAAACACCAACTGCTGCCCCAACGGAAGCACGTCGGTCTGCGATATTCCGGAGGCGCTCGAAGACGCTCTAAATACCGTCAACAACCTGCTCGGCAAATCGCTGACGCATCACGCATCGGATACGTACCTGGACTTCAAAATCATTCGCCAGAAAATCGATGCCGGCTTGCCCATCTGCGCCAGAATTCGGTGGTACGGCGAAGGGGAGCGCGGGCATTTCGTGATGATTATCGGTTATTCCGAGTCGCCATCGGCAGGGCAGTGGGTCGACATTGCCGACCCGCGCTATGAGGATTCAACCATTCCTTATGAACAGTTCCGTTCTGCATACTGGGGTGCCGGGTGGTGGGACGATACATATTTAGTGGATCAACCGTAGGAGGCCAACATGATACTGATTCAATGGAAACCGTCAACCGAGCTTAGGCAGGCATTTGAGGCTGGGCTCCGGCATCTGGTTCAATTAGGCCGCGTTTCGCCTGGCCTCAACGTCAATCCGAATCCGCACCCCATCTATGTTCTTAATTCGCAGGAGGAAGGCGGAGTTTTTCGTTTGCCCTCGAATATAAGGCTGGTCGGCTGGCGCTTTTTCGCCGGTGAGCCTTCCGGGGAGATTGTTGTGGGCGATGTCAGCGCGACGACTCCACCCACCGTGAATAGCCTCTATTACGGCAGCTCGGCCCGAAATATATACCAGGCTACGCTGGCCCTGGAACGGCTAGGCGAGGTGGATGCCAGCGACTTTCATTTGCGGCTGCTACGGATTCCGGGCGCGCTCTTTGAGGGATTCTGGCTGAAACCTGCCTCCAACAATGATGGTCTGATTGTTCCGTACGGAAGGAGCTTTGACCGCGAGAGGCAAGATGGCAAGCCATTTGAGATTCATGACTTCTTGAGGACACTGCGTTCGGTGGACAAACAGTTCTTTCGGAGGAAGGATTCGCAGGAAAGGTGAGGCGGACCGGGGATCACTTGTTATCGGCTCACTGCTGTGATTTCCGGTCCAGCAAGTTTTAGCAGCCCCGCCCGAGTCTTTTGATCATTTTACGCAATTTCCGTTCTCTCGCTAACTCAGCCACGGATTGCTCAAACGTCAACATCATCTCCTATTTAGGACATTCATATACTAATCTCACCCAGCCAGTAACAGTACACCGGCGAAGGTCCATAATGCCGTCCCGCTTCGTCCGCTTACTGGTATCGGTGTAAACTAGCAAGTCATGGCGGGTTCAAAGACATATCAGGATCTCCCTCTGGAAATCGCCGACACTGATTCTGAGTTGCTTTTTGAAATGGCGAATTTGAGTCCGAAACGTACTGGATTGCCTTTTGTGGTCTGGATCTCTCCCCGTGGCAATGCACGCCATGATATTCGCGTCAAGGTTTCTCCCGGCCCACGAGCCGTGCCATCGGCCTGATGTTTATGTGGTCGAAGGCGAAATGAAAGCCAGCGATCTGGCGCTACTAGGGAAATGGGTGGATTTGAACCGGGATGTCTTGACCCGGTATTGGGAGGGGGACATCGAGTTCACCGAAGAAGCCATAGAATCGCTCCAGTCCATTTGAAAGCGGCAAGGCGACCGATCAGCAATCTGCGCTAATGCGCTCTCAAGCTTCTCGCGGCTGAAACGATGAGTCCGCTGCTCAAGATATTCGCGGCCCGCTTTGGATTGCTTGTATTTCGGCGTAGACACGGTACACTGAGCCTGCACCCGCATGTCCGCTACACCGCCACAGACAAACCTAACGGCTGAACAGCAGCGCTTGGCTGAGACTGAAGCGCGAACAAAGCATTGGCGGCGGTGGGGTCCTTATCTGGCAGAGCGCGCCTGGGGCACCGTTCGCGAGGACTACAGTGCTAACGGTGATGCTTGGGACTATTTCCCGCACGATCACGCCCGTTCCCGCGCGTATCGCTGGACGGAGGATGGCATTCTTGGCATTTCCGACAATCATCAATACCTTTGCTTCGCGCTCGCCTTCTGGAACGGAAAAGATCCTATCTTGAAGGAGCGCCTGTTCGGATTGAATAACGGAGAGGGCAATCACGGCGAGGATGTTAAAGAGCTTTATTACTATCTGGATGCCACGCCCACTGCTTCCTACGTAAAAGGGCTTTACAAATATCCGCAAACGGAATACCCATACCAATGGCTGCTGGATGAAAATCGTCGGCGAACGCGCCAGGAGCCGGAATTCAATCTGGAAGACACCGGCATTTTTAATGACAATCGGTATTTTGACATCTTTGTGGAATATGCCAAGCGCGACCTGGATGATGTTCTGATTCGGGTCACGATTGCCAACCGGGGGCCGGAAATGGCAGACCTTCTCTTTCTTCCTACACTTTGGTTCCGCAACACCTGGAGTTGGGGAAATGCGGAAAGCCCGCAGGAAAAGCCGAATCTGCGGCTCAGATCACCGTCAGTTATCGAGGCGAGTCATGGACAGCTTGGAACATTCCTCTTTGCGCTGGATGGAGAACCTTCCGTGTTGTTTACCGAGAACGAGACCAACACGGAGCGCCTCTGGTCATGGCGAGGATCGAACAGGTTTTACAAGGATGCCTTTCATGAGTATCTGATTAGCGGAAAAGAAGAGGCAATCAATCCTGGTGAGCAGGGCACGAAAGCGGGCGTAGTTTACCGTTTACATATCGGAGGCGGCCAACAAAACGAATTGCGCTTTCGCCTGATGCGGGACGGTTCCGGCCTTTTTCCCCGCGAGCAATGGCCCGGCGTTTTTCAAGACCGGATTCGCGAGGCCGACCAGTTTTACTCCCGGTTCTCCCTCCATCTCGACGAGAGTGCGCGCGCGGTACAGCGCCAAGCCTTTGCCGGATTGTTCTGGAGCAAGCAGTTCTATCATTACGTGGTTGAGACTTGGCTGAATGGCGATGGAGTCTCGTTTCCGCCTCAGGAACGTAAGCAAGGCCGTAATAGCAAGTGGGTGCAGCTTTTTAACGAGGATGTAATTTCCATGCCGGATAAGTGGGAGTATCCCTGGTATGCCGCCTGGGATCTTGCCTTCCATGCAGTCGCCATGGCACCGGCTGATCCTGAATTCTGCAAAGCGCAGCTATCGTTATTCTTGCGTGAGTGGTATATGCACCCGAATGGCCAGCTTCCGGCCTACGAGTGGTCCTTGGGTGATGTAAATCCTCCCGTTCATGCGTGGGCTTGCTATCGCGTCTTCCAGATTGACGCTAAACAAAAGGGCAAGCAGGACTTTGGTTTTCTGGAGAGCGCCTTTCACAAGCTGCTAATGAACTTTACCTGGTGGGTCAACCGGAAAGATCAGGAAAACAACAACATCTTTGAAGGCGGGTTTTTAGGACTGGATAATATCGGCATCTTCAACCGCAGCGCTGAGCTTCCGCCGGGATGGCTGCTGGAGCAAGCTGACGGATCAAGTTGGATGGCGATGTACTGCTTAGTGATGCTGAAAATAGCTCTGCAGCTTTCAAGCACCGACCGCATCTATGAAGATATTGCCAGCAAGTTTTTCGAGCACTTCCTCTACATGGCGGATGCAATTAATCACAATGCCGGCATCGGCCTATGGGATGAGAACGACGGCTTCTATTACGACCGCCTGCGCTTCCCGGATGGAAAGCATGAGCTACTGCGGGTTCACTCGCTGGTTGGCCTTGTTCCGCTCTTTACGGCAGATACTCTTGAACTTTCTTTAGTGGACAAGCATCGGGGGTTCAAAAAGCGAATGCAATGGTTTATTGACAACCGGCAGGATCTCACTGAGGGCCTTGCTCCTTTGGAACAGGGCGGAGTGAATCAGCGTCGACTCTTATCTGTTGTCAACCGTCGGCGGTTAGAACGTATACTGCGGCGAGTATTCAGTGAAGATGAATTTCTATCGCCTTACGGCGTTCGCTCGGTTTCGCGCTATCACCAAGCGCGCCCTTACATTTTGCCGCTTGATGGGAAAGAGTTTCGAGTGGATTATGAGCCTGCCGAGTCGCAAACAGGTATGTTCGGCGGAAACTCCAATTGGCGCGGTCCTGTTTGGTTTCCGATGAACTATCTTTTGATTGAGGCGCTGCAACGTTTACACCACTACTATGGTGATGGTTTTCAAGTAGAATTTCCTACGGGTTCAGGTCAACAGGTGAATCTGCGCGAAGCAGCGCGGCAGCTGTCTCAGCGGCTTATTTCCATCTTTCTGCCGGATGGAGGGCATCGGCCAGTTTACGGCGAGAACCGGCTGTTTCAGGAAGATCCGAATTTTCGGGACTACATCCTTTTTTATGAATACTTCCATGGAGACAAGGGGACTGGCCTGGGCGCGGGTCATCAGACTGGCTGGACAGGACTAGTAGCCAAGCTCCTGCAGCAAAGCGGCAGCTTTGAAATGCACTCTTAATAACTTACTGCTTTGCCGTGACGCAATACTGGTCGAAGGCTTGCGTGAGCAACTGTGCGATTTCGGCAGCTTGCCGGGATTCGATTTGATGGCGATGCAGCATGAAGACGGGTTTGCCATCGCGGAATAGCGTCATGGAAGGGGAGGATGGCGGCACACCGGGCAACAGTTCCCGGAGGCGCGCCACGGCTTCCAAATCCGCGCCCGCGAAGACCGAGGCAACCGTATCCGGCTTGATGTGGTTGGACAGCGCCATCCCGACCGCCGGCCGAGCCTTGCCAGCGGCGCAACCGCATACCGAGTTCACGATCATCAGCACGTTGCCGCTGTCAGGCCCAAGCAGGCGGTTTACTTCCTCTGGCGTTTTGGCTTCAGCAACGCCGTATTGCGTTAAATCAGCCCGCATGGGGGCAATCAGTTGTTCAGGGTATCTCACAAAATCTCCAGTTATTTACGAGCCAACTCTTCCAGTCTGGACTTTCGGGGTCGCCAGATAGCCGACAATCGCATCCTTGCGCACTTGGTTCACAACAATTTCGTCAGGCTGTCTCGCTTTCAGAGTGTAAAACTGAATCGGCTCATTCAGAGTGCGATCCTTCTTTTCGACGGTTTTATCGTCAGCCGTGATGGTGATAGTAAACCGGTTTCGCTTTACGTCCACTTTCTTCAACTGGACCAAAACATCGGCAACCCGCGTCGGCGTTTTTGATGACTTGTTGATGGTAAATTCCGCATAATTCCGTTCGCCTAGTTCTCTTAAGGCTTGCAGCTCTTTGGCATTCGTAGCAATCAGGCTGGAATGACTGTCGAGCTCACCCGTGGCGTGCTTCAGATTAGCAACGGTTTGCTCTAATTGGCTTTTCGTGTTCTGAACGTCGGTGTTTACCGTGGCAAGCTGCGTGGTGGCGGTATCGGCAGTCTGCTTCACGGCAGCGATCGCTTGCTGCTGCGCAGCCTGTTCTTCCGTGACCTTTGTTTGCAGGCTTTCTACCCTGCGCTGCGCGTCGATTTTTGCCTGGCCCACGGCTTGTTCCGCGGCTCGGCGCGACCGCGCCAACTCGGATTGCAAGGATTGTACACGCCGCGTGGACTGCTGCACCGCTTCGGAAGAATCGAGTTTCATCTTTTCAAGGGCGCTGGTGAACTGGCTGTTCAGATTGGCGATCTGAGCGCGGTTGTCCGTGCGCATACGGTCTAGCTGCATGAATAAATAGATATTGGAGCCGAGCAAGAGAAGCAAAGAGCCAATTAAAAGCGGCGTCTTCCAATTAGGTCCTGCGGGCGCAGGAATAATGTAGGTCGGCTGTTGTGGTGTGGTGCTCATAATATAACTAATCCCCGTTAACAGGATGGCTAAAAAGACGTCTCCTCTCTCTATTATGTTTCAAGTGCCGTTCAACAAGTCCGCGGTAATCAATGTTTGCGGAAAATTCAGAGAAGCCTGGCGCGGGATGCCGGGCTCGAAACAGCGCCGGCAACGTGCCTCATAGGTGTCGTCCGCTCCCGCCAAAATGAGCTCACTCGAGTCTACCAGCCTTTGCGAATGCTTGGCGGGCGCGCCGCAACGCATGCAAATCGCCAGAGTTTTTGTGATGGATTCAGCGACGGCAAGCAGGGCGGGCATGGGCGGAAAAGGCCGTCCCATAAAGTCCGTATCGAGGCCCGCAACAATGACCTGCTTTCCGTGATCAGCCAGGTAGTTGACGATGTCCACCAGCTCAGGGCTGAAGAAGTTCGACTCGTCGATACCGACTACTTCCGTCTTCCAATTCAGCTTGTCTAAAATTTCATGGGCCGATCCTACTGATTCCGAGCGCAGGCGGGTATTGGCATGGCTCACAATCTCATCGGGTGAGTACCGGCTATCGTAAGCGGGCTTAAATACCTGTACCCGTTTCCGCGCAATCCTGGCCCGGCGCAGCCGTCGGATCAACTCTTCGCTTTTGCCCGAGAACATGGGGCCGCAGACCGCTTCGATCCAGCCGCCGTTCGGGATAACTATTTCCATCTCTTATTCATCCTTGTACCATTGACCCCGTAATGACCTGCTCATTCGGAACCTTGCTATACCTTCGTTGAGGATGTTTTCACAGCGTCTTATTCAGCCCGAACTGCTGGACCACGCCGAACCGGAGGAAGCGCGGGTTAATTTGGAGGATCTGGTCCGGATTAACCGCTGGTTTGGAGGGCATGCAACGATTCTTAGGACTTTGGCGCGAGTTGCCCCCCAAGAGCAGGCGTTTTCGCTGCTTGATATGGGCGCGGCTTCCGGGGATTCAGCTCGGGTGATCCAGAGGGCATATCCCTCTGCTACAATTACGAGCCTTGATTATAATTTAGTCAATTGCGAAGGGGCACCCATGCCCAAGGTGATCGCGGATGCGTTTCAGCTTCCTTTTGCGCCGCACAGCTTTGATTTTGTGTTTTGCTCGTTGTTCTTGCACCATTTCAGCAATGAGGAGGTAGTGGAGCTTTTACGCAGCGCTTACGCCATTGCCCGAAAAGCACTGGTCGTTTGTGATCTTGAGCGGCATCTTCTTCCTTATCTGTTTCTTCCCGCGACCAAGTTTTTGTTCCGATGGAAGCGGCTTACTTTGCACGACGGTCCTATCTCAGTGCGGGCCTCGTTTCGCGCTCCAGAACTTCAGGAGTTAAGCAGAAAAGCTGGAATGGGGAGCGCGGAAATCGCGGTATACCGGCCGGCATTCCGTATTGCAATGATCGCCAGGAAGTAAGTGTTTTCGTCCGGTGGGCAACTCGGAGGAAGACACCCACCGGACAGCGCACGGCAGCTTAACGCTCGTGCGAGACCTAGCGGAGCTGCTGCTCCGAACTATTGGAAGCGAAGCAGCTACCAGAACTTTTGCTCTGCTATTTTGATGCATCAATCTTCTGAACCGGTGCTGTTTTGGAAGCAGATTCAGGGTCGTTATCAGTATGCAATGCCAATGAGGTTTTGCGCCATATCACTGGTACGGGGTCGCCGACTACGAATGTATAACCAAGTACTCCTAGTAATAGGACTGCGCACGCGATCACGAAGGAAAAAACAAAGGAGTGAGTTTCACGGAGAACAAGTCCGCTCACGTAAGGCGCAATGACTCCAGCGAAATTGCCACAGCAGTTTTGAAATCCGGTCCATTTCCCGGCTGCTTCGGGGCCAGACAGAGTTTGCGAAAGAGCCCAATGATTGGAGGAGAACCCTCCCATGGCAAAGCAGGCAAGCACAAAAAAGAGAACAGATGCCCATTCCTCCGTAACAAGAAAGGCAGGCACCATGCAGAGGCAACAAACCGATAGTCCCAATGCAATGAAAGTTTGCCGCACTCTGCCGGGCCGGTAACCGCGACGAATCAGCGCATCCGCCAGCAGTCCGAACAGCATGGACGATAAAGCAACTGACCAGAATGGCAGAGAGGCAACGACGGCAAGGCGATCTTTTGTGTAATGGCGTTCGTGTTCGAAGTAGTAGGGGAGCCAAGTTAGAAACAAGTACCAGGTGTAATTGCCCCCGAAGAGCCCTAGTATTGTTCCCCAGAGAGCACGCTCTCTTATGAGTTCCATATAAGTGGGAACCCAAGCCGAAGATCTTTTTACTTGATGTTTTGCAAGCTTGGGCACAAGCAAGCACCACGGAATTAGCCAGAGCAGGCTCACTCCGCCAATGGCAACAAACATATAGCGCCATGAATGCCAAGTGATCAGTTTGAAGCATAGAGACACGCCGAGAGCTGGACCTAACTTCGATCCGGCGTCAATCGCTGCATTCGCGGTCCCGCGCAGCCGTTCCGGAAAGGTAGAAGCAATGATTTTGGAGTAAGCGGGGTAGGCCACCGATTCGCCGATCCCAAGAAGCGAACGAAGAGCCAGGAAAACAGGAAATGAGGTTGCCAGTCCGGTGAGACCCGTAGTAGCGGACCAAAGCAGAAAAGCTGCTGCATAAACCCAGTTCACATTCCAGTGGTCCAGTATTTTGCCGCTTAAGATAGCGAAAAGCGAGTATGTGAGGAAAAAGGCAGTGCTCAGCAGCCCCAGTTTGTCGGGCGCGAAGTGCAATTCTGCTTCAATGCTGCTGGCAGCAACGCCAAGATTTCCACGGTCAACGTAGTTAATGCCGACCGATAAGACCAGCAAACCAAGAGCGAGCCAGTGAAGCCGGTGAGGGCGCAAGTGATCTGTTTGCATCCGTGAAGACTTTATCAGATCAATGAAGATAAAAAAGGCTGAGACGCGGAACTTGGGCACGTTCGAGCAACGCGGTATCGGTGTAGCGGCGTTCCAACAGGGCGAGTTGATCGGCTGTCATTTTGCTGCGATAGGGCCGAAGCTCGGCGTCAAGGGCCTGACGGATGGTGAACAGTTCTTTATCAGTTTGAGAAGCGCGCAGGACGGCAACCATCTTTTCTTCCAGGGCAGTGAGGTGCTGTTCCAGTTCGCCCAGGTTATTCATATAATTGGCAGCTTCGGCGGCAAGAGCCTCCAAGGAGGCCGCCATCTCCTGGAGCGTTCCTTCTGATCTGGCGCGCAGTTGGGTGGCGCATGTGTTCAGATGACGGGAGATTTCTTCAGCAGCAAACGGGGCGTTCAGGGGTTGATCGGACCTCCGCACGGGCGTGCGCTCGGCAGCGTCCATCACGGCTTGCGCGCAATAGGCGAGAGAGTTGACCAGCCTGCCTTTCGTTTTACGGCTGCGCCATTTTTCGAAAGCTCCGTTGATGCCTTTGAGAACAGCTTCGAGCGGAACGCCGGAGGTACGCCAACTCTCGATGAGCGCCCAATCTAGGGGCGATAGCAGAAACAGGCCGGTGCCGCGGGCTTTCTGGAAGCATTCTTCTACCTCGGTGAAGTAGTTGAAGTAATTGCCGGGCCAGTTTGCTTCGTTTGTTTGCTGCAGGTCTTGCGGATCTGACATGCCGGGAATCAAGCGGCGGGCCGAACACCACCGGCAGCTACCCTTTCCAGTTTTCCCTTTTCCGAACGAAGAAGGAGAAAACCGTTTTCGTCCAGCCCCGCGGTGATTCCCCTTACTCCGCTATCTTCAATTAAGAACTTTCGATTCGTTACGTAAGAGGAAGCCTGGGTGAAGGCATCCAGAATGGATTGGGGGCCATCGCTGATGAGCGCGTGGGAAAAAGTGTCAATTGATTCCAGCAAGTTCACCAACAGGGTTTCTCTTGAAACATCACGTCCCCCCATTGCGATCTTCAAGGAAGTGGCGGGCGTACGCAGGCCGGGTTCAAAAGCAGTGTTGTTCACATTGATGCCAATACCCGCGACGATGCAGTTATCTACCAGGTGAGGCAAGATTCCCGCTACTTTGTTTTCGTTGATCAGCACGTCGTTAGGCCAGCGCAAGTCGCAGGTCAGGGGGGGAGCGGATTTTTGGATAGCGTGGGCGGCAGCTAAAGCTAACAGGAGACTAATCAGGGGAAATTGCTGCAAGGGAAGCGGCAGCCGGAGCAAGGTGGAACTGTAAATTCCGACCTCCGCTTCCGAGGTCCATTTCCGGCCTAATCTACCTAACCCGGCGGTTTGCTCTTCAGCAATCACGACTGTGCCATGAGACGCGCCTTCGTGCGCCAGGCGGGCAGCTTCCGTCATAGTGGAAGGGATGCTTGAAAAATAGTGAATTGGGTTTTGTGGGCGGAGGTTTTGCACGCGCTGCACGTCAAGCGGCATCAGCTTTGCTCCGGTTCAAGACGAAAGCTGATGTCGACGGCGGTGGCGGAGTGCGTGATGGCTCCGCAGGAGATGAAGTCGGGTCCGGATTCCGCGTAGGCTCGAATCGTGTCGAGCGCAATGCCGCCGGAGAGTTCAACTTTGGCGCGGCCCGCAATGTGGAGAATCCATTCTGCGGCTTCTGCGGGAGAAAGATTGTCAAGCAGCAGATGCCTTGCTCCTGCTGCAAGAGCTTCGTCGAGTTCAGCGCGCGTTCGCACTTCGATCTCGACGGGCCCAGCGAAGCTCCGGGCGTTTTGAAGCGCCTGGGTTACTCCACCCGCCGCTGTAATGTGATTGTTTTTAATCAGAATGGCGTCGAACAGTCCTTTGCGGTGATTGGTCGCGCCTCCGGCAGCGGCTGCCATCTTCTCTAACTGGCGCAGTCCGGGCGTTGTTTTACGGGTGTCCAATACGCGGGCCTTGGTGCCGGCGACAGCGTCAGCATATTGGCGGGCCAGGGTGGCAACGCCGCTCAGCCGCTGCAAAAAGTTCAGCGCCACGCGTTCGGCCTCAAGCAAAATTCTCGCAGGTCCGGAAACTTTCGCGAGAATGTCGCCTGGCTTAATACAATCACCACTGGCCTTTAACAGTTGGACGGTTGCGCCTCCGCAGATCTCGTACACAAGCGGCAGCAGCTCGATACCAGCGAGAACCAGTTTTTGTTTGGCTAGAAAACTTCCGTGCGCTTGCAGATTTTCAGGGACTGTCAGCTGAGAAGTGATATCGCCGCTGCCGATATCTTCCGCCAAGGCGCGTTCCACGGTGCCGCGCACTTCCGGGTGCAACACATCAAACATGGTGATTATTGTTCCCCGAGCGAGTCGCGAAGTTTTTTGAGCTGAATTTCGTACTCTGCTAGTTTGGCGCGTATGCCTTCCACGACTTTGGCAGGAGCGCGTTGGAGAAATGTCGCATCGCCGAGCTGCCGGTTGGAGTTGTTGATGTTCCCTTCCAGCTTCGCGATTTCTTTCAGAATACGTTGCTTGTTTTCCGGAGAAAGCGCTCCGTTTTGCGAAATAACGGCGTGGATGTGCAGGTCGAAATCAGGAGCAGATCGGGCAATTCCGGCTTGCGGTGTGTTTGAGTCGCTGCTTCCTTCGAAGTTGAGCTTGACAAGAGTAGCGGCAATGGCGCGGCTATCCGCGGTAAAGGAGTGATCTGTTGTACGCAGTGTTGCCGGATAGATTGTTTTGGGATCGAGTTTGTGGTCGGCGCGGAGTTCACGGGCAGCGGTGATCACTTGCTGCAAAAGGTTAAATTGATGCAGGCTGTCCGATTGTCTTTCCCCTCTCATCCCTTGCGGAAAGGGTGCTAGTGAAATGGATCTTGGCTCCTTCTGATTTGCGTCAAAGCCGTGGATGAGCCTTTGCCACAGCTCCTCGGTAAGGAATGGCATAAAGGGATGGAGCAGGCGAAGAGAAGCTTCATAAATTGTCAGAGCCGCACGCCAGTGCTCGTCGATACCAGAAGCTTCGCGGAACCGCAGCTTTTTGATTTCCAGATACCAGTCGCAGAATTCTTTCCAGATAAAGGTCCAGAGAGTTTCGGCCGCTTCATGATAGCGGTGATTCTCCAGGGCTCGGCTTACAGTCTGGCGGGCGTGTTCAAACCGCTCGAAAATCCAGATGTCTTCCAGTGCATTCGATGGATTGACGAGATCTGCGTATTGTGGAGTCCAGTCGGCAACGCCCGAACGCTCCATGTTCATGAAGAGCAAGCGCGAAGCGTTCCAGATTTTGTTGGCAAAACCTTGGCTGGAAGCAACGCGGTCCTCCTTTAACGCGATATCGGCGCCTGTTGCGGCGGAGATCAGCAACGCAATGCGGAGAGCATCCGTGCCGAAGCGATCAATCATATCCAGGGGATTAATGACGTTCCCCTTGGTTTTGGACATTTTCTGGCGTTCGGCATCGCGCACCAGCCCGTGCATGTGAACTTCGCGGAACGGCACGTCGCCCGTGCATTCAATTCCGAGCATGATCATGCGCGACACCCAGAAGAAAAGGATGTCAAAGCCGGTAATGAGCAGGGATGTCGGATAGAAAGTACGGAGGTCTTCGGTGTCGTCGGGCCAACCGAGTGTCGAAAAAGGCCATAGGCCGGAGCTGAACCAAGTGTCGAGAACATCGGAATCCTGCTCGACTTCAGTGGAGTGGCAGTGAGGACACGTGGCAGGCACCTCCCGCGCCACGGTGATCTGGCTACAGTTCTTGCAGTGCCAGGCGGGAATGCGGTGGCCCCACCAGAGCTGGCGCGAGATGCACCAGTCACGGATGTTTTCCATCCATTGAAAGAAGACTACCTCACGGTCATCCGGCACGAAGCGGATACGGCCGCTTCTGACTGCTCCCATGGCTTTGGCGGCAAGGGGCTTCATGCTTATAAACCATTGGTTGGAGACAAGCGGCTCAATGATGGTTTTGGAGCGGTCGCATTTGCTGACGTTAACGACGTAAGGCTCGGTTTTCTGTAACTCGCCGGTTTGTTCGAGAGCGGCGATAATACGCCTGCGGGCTTCAAAGCGGTCGAGACCGGCATACCGGCCGGCGGCGGCGGTCATGCGGGCGTCTTCACCAATTACCTTCACGGAAGGCAAGTTATGGCGCTTCCCTGCTTCAAAGTCGTTGGGATCGTGGGCGGGAGTGATTTTGACCACGCCAGTGCCGAACTTAGGATCAGCCATGGGATCGGCAATGATGGGAATATGGCGGTCAGTTAATGGCAAGTGGACGGTTTTGCCGTGCAGGTGTTGGTAACGCTCGTCATTGGGATTAACAATGAGAGCGGTGTCGCCAAGCATGGTTTCGGGACGCGTGGTGGCGACGACCAATCCACCGTCGCCTTCCGTGAGCGGATAGCGGATGTGCCACAAACTTCCTTCGCTGGATTCGTGTACGGTTTCGACATCGGAGATAGCAGTCTGGCAGTCCGGACACCAGTTGACCATGTACTCGCCGCGATAGATAAGCCCTTTTTCCCAAAGTCGGACAAAGGTTTCACGCACGGCCCGGGAAAGGCCGGGGTCCATGGTGAAGCGCTCGCGGGACCAATCAACGCTCGCCCCTTCACGCCGGATTTGATTATTGATGCGGCCGCCGTACTCTTCTTTCCATTGCCAGACGCGGCGCTCAAATTCTTCGCGACCGAGTTGCTTGCGGTTGAGGCCTTCGGTGGCAAGCTGGCGCTCGACCACCATTTGCGTAGCGATACCGGCATGATCGGTTCCGGGCAGCCAAAGGGTGAGTTCGCCTTTCATACGATGCCAGCGCACGGCCACATCCATAATGGTGTGGTCGAGCATGTGCCCGATATGAAGCGAGCCGGTTACGTTCGGCGGCGGGATGACGAGCGAAAAAACCGGGCGCGCGTTGGCCTGCGAGGTTTCAGCGCGATAAATGCCGGACTCAATCCACCACTGAACCCAGTGCGGTTCAAGGCGCTGCGGCTCATACACCTTCTCAAGTTCCATGGAAAATTTCAGCGTAGCATCCAGAGAGCGCGCGGAAATCTTGCGGTTTTAACCCACAATAGTCTTTTCTAATCGAAGGATGATGCTCAGGGCGGCCTCATGAGATTTTAAAGTAATTGGCTGTAAGTTTTGTTGTATAGGTATAAGGCTCAGCCTTCAGGAGGAGGCTTATGAAGCAGCCGATAGAAGCGTTTTTGGACCATTTGGGTGGATGCAGGACACACGGGAAGCGGGAAAGGTCTTGCATCCTGTGCCGGAGATTTTGTTCGTGACGTTGTGCGGCTTCATGGCGGGTGCGGCAGGGTTTGAGGACATCGAAGATGACGGCGAATCGAAGCTGGATTTGCTTGGCGAGCTTCTACTTTTGGCCAGAGGCGTTCCGAGTGACGACACGCGGCGTTTCTTCCGGACGGTTGAGCCACAAGCGTTTGCGGCTGCCTTCGGCATTTGTGCGCGCTCTGTTGCCGGAGGCGACGCAGCGCCTGATGGCGGTGGACGGCAAGACCCTGCGCCGCAGCTACGAAGGCACGGCCAAGGCCCTGCCTCTGGTGAGTGCGTTTGCCCCGAGGCGCGGCGGGTGCTGGCGCCAACAGCAAGGGCCGAAAAGAGCAACGAGATCTCGGCGATTCCCGAACTGCTGCGTCTGCTCGACCTGCGCGGCGCTACCGTGTCGATGGATGCCAGTGGCTGCCAGCGCGAGATGGCCGCGCAGATGGTCGAAGGCGGCGGACATTATCTGCTGGGCCTCAAAGGCAATCAGGGCAGGTTACACGAGCATGTCCGTTTGTTCTTCGAACACCCACCCACAGGAACCAGTCTGGCCACGCACGAAGATACCAATAAAGGCCATGGCCGTAGCGAAGCCGCTGTGATGCGACAAACGATACCAATTGGCTGCAGGAAATACATCACTGGCCTCACCTTAAGAGCCTTGTCCGTATTACCGCAACCCGCCTCATCGGCGACAAAACCAGCACGGAAACACGCTTCTATATCACCGACGATCCCCCGACCCCACACGCATTCTGGCCGATACGCGCAGCCACTAGGTCATCGAAAACACCCTCCCTGGGACGCTCGATATGAGCTTCGGCGAAGACGCATCACGCATCCGAAAAGACAACATACACCGCTTGCCAGCGCGACCATCCACTAGGTCGTACGACAATCAGCACAGCCGCCCAAGGGGTTGGCAGGCCTGTTGTATGAATAGCTATGGCTTCTGGTTATGAGTTGAGCGAAGAGCCATGGAGCCGGATGCAAGATCTTCTTCTGCCGGGCCGCCAAGAAAGCGTGGGCCGCACGGCGGCAGACCATCGCGTCTTTGTCAACGGGGTGCTATGGGCCTGGCGCTCCGGGGCGCGCGGGAGCGATGGGCCGGAGCGTTATGGGAAGTATAAGAGCGTGCCTAAGCGCTTGGCCCGCTGGGCCGCGACGGGGGTGGGGGATCGAATCTTTCGCACCCTGAGGCAAGAGGTGAAGAACGAGTCCCTGTTGCTTGATTCCACCCTCGTGCGGGCGCACCAGCCGGCCGCGACGGGTCGAAAAAAGGGGGGCTCGGACCAGGCTTGGGGGCGTTCCCGAGGAGGGTTGACGACCCCAATTCACCTGCTCTGCAATGCCCTCGGACAGCCTTTGGACTTTGTGCTGACCGCCGGGCCAGCCGCCGACCGCACGCAGGCGCTTCCCCTGCTAGGCGAGAGAAAAGCCGAGGCCGTGCGGGCCGACAAAGGCTAGGACCCCGACGCCCTTGGGCCGTCCATCAAGGCGAGCGGAGCCCCGCCGGTCATCCCGCCCAAAGCCAACCGCCCAGCACCACGGCCCTACAACAAAGCCCTTTACCAGCAGCGGAATCAAATTGAACGGCGTTTTTCCAAGCTCAAACACTTTCGCCGTTTAGCGGCCCGCTTTGAGAAGAACCAAATCAACTTTCAAGCGGTGGTCGCTCTCGCCTGCTCGGTTCTCCTGCTTGCTTAAATGTCGATACAACCTAGTCCTACAGTTGCAGTTGGGTGGCCCCCAACGTAGAATCAACGATTTGGAGGCTGGGCGAGTCAGTGAGCAGGAAGCGACGGCGCTTTGTACTCAAGCACTTGCAAGTTCCCGCCAGACAACTGCAACTGTAGG
>JBJMGL010000266.1:0-2270 GCA_045807985.1 Bryobacteraceae bacterium | reverse complement strand
TGCTACATCGCTTGCATCCGACGGGATGATGATTACGTCATTCCCGAGCTCTTTGCGAGCCGCGTCAAGGCTGGAGGGATTCTTCCCCGTGATGGCAACCCGTGCGCCTTCGGTTACAAACTGGCGGGCCGTTTCAAGACCAATGCCAGTGGTCCCTCCCGTGATGAGGGCACGCTTGTTCTTCAATCGATTCACGAGGCTTGCTCCTTTGGTTTACTACGCCGAGACAGGGGGTTGGATCTCTGGAGTCGCGGAAAGGATGCAGGATCGTTGCTTTGCGGGACGCATGAGGCCGCGATGCAGCGCGGAGGCGCGCGTCACGGACGTAAGATGGTTGCGACCGAGCAGAGATGATTTCACTTGAGGAACAGCGCGGTATCCTGCGGTGTCGAGCCACGGATTTGCTGGCCCAGATTCATTGGTATGTGCTGCGATCATCCGAACTGATGAGGTCAGCGTGTTTCGACCATGATGTAGTCGATACTGTCGGAAGTTTGCGCATCACACGGCCACGCCGAACTTCATTTGGGAAAGAAGTGGGGCGCGATGAGATTGAATGGTGGGTCAACCGAAAGGAGACCGACCTTGAAGGTCTCAGACAGCGAACTCAGACCGCGCTAGATGCTGCGCAGCGCCTTACAGAATCTGTTCGCAAGCTTAAAGGCATTCAGCCGCAATCATATGAAGAGCTGCTGGTGCGCTTGCGCGATTTCGCTGAGACCCACACTGCCGCGATTGAGACCGTGTGCCAATTCGTGAAGTGGCTGAATGATCGGGACAGCCTGGCTCCTTCTCTTCTGCTCACGTTTAAGGTTTGGGGCTCCACGCGGATTAGCGATCGAACAGTGAAGTTGTCCGGCACGGCGCGCATCCCGGAGAAGGATGAGGAGGCGACGCTGATGCTTTTGGCAGAAGTGGCGCTGGGTCTGACGGTCAACGGGCGGCGGCGTATCGACTCCGCCTACGGCGAAGTCAGTTACGAGATGTTCGAGTCAATGGCCGAGTCCGATTATGATTCCGCAGACATCTCGGTGCCAGTGGGCGCTGTGGTTCGGCGCGCAACATGGCTGACCATTGATGACGCTTCGACGTACTTTTCGTTCCTCAGGGACTCCCTTCGCGATATTCTCAATGAAATTGGCAAGCGGGCGGACCGCGAGAACCTAATAACAAGTGACTCATTCTGGCGCTACTTCGTGCGCAAGAGCGTGTGTTGCGAGAAAGTCGAAACTGATTTGTGGGATTTCAAAGAAACCTTGGCGATGTGGCATGCTCCTAAGGGTGACGAACGCCGCCGCGCCAAGGTGTCCTTTTCGCGTGATTTGGCCAGCTTTGCGAATGCGAAGGGTGGATGCCTTGTAATAGGCATTACAGACGACCGGAAACTCGTGGGGGTCGTCGCTAACGGAAAGGAGTTGGAGAATCGAATAGCTGCCGTACATGAGGCCTTAGCGACGCACTTAGTTTATCCGCGACCTATTTATCGGTTGCAGCAGGTGCTCATCCCAGACGGCTCGGGTGATCAGAAGCTGTGCGTCATTGTTGTTGTGGCACAAGCTTGCGAACCCGTCGGTGTGGACGATGGTACCGGGCAGTATACCTATCCCGTCCGGAGTGGAACGGGCACGGCCAATGGAGAGCCCCGAAGTCTAACCACAGGTCGCACGAGCATTCAGAGTGACAATTTCGACTTTCTTACGGAACTTGCGCAATTCGTCCGGGACAATTGAGGCTTATCTCTCCGGCGCTTCCAGCATGCACTAACAATGTGATGCCTAAGCACGACCGCTGTTAGAGATCAGGCTGTATTTTTTGATGGACAGGGTTACACTCCGCCAAAGGCCGAGCAATCCCGTTGCTGCTCTGAAGGACAGCGCCACAGATGAGCAGCTTGTTAAGACAGTTGGCCTGACCGTCTGATCACTATGGCGAACCCAAACATGTCTGGCAGTCGGCCAACCGTTGATGGTCGGATACGTCCCGCCAAGTCGACCTGCCACAGGGCAAGTTGCGGGTTGGGCCGTTAGCCGGCTGTTTGTGATATCAAGGTCCTTAGGCCCGGTTGAACCTTTATGGAGGTTTCGATGAAATCCTTGCTGACGAAAGAACCAGTCGCGCTGATCCCAATCGCCATGTCGCTCGCTGCCTCTATCACCGTGCTTTCTCATATTGCGCTGTTCGGGGTGGCTCGCGAAGCTGATGAGGGGGCGGCGGCGCATATATGGCAACTGCTGATGGCCGGCCAAGTACCGCTTATTGCGTTCTATGTA
>JBJMGL010000265.1:0-1634 GCA_045807985.1 Bryobacteraceae bacterium | reverse complement strand
TCCGGCGAACTGAACGAAGAACAGATACGGCGCTTGCTAGGGTATAGTACCCGTATCCGGGTCCATGCGTTTCTGAAAGAGCATGGCGTACCCCTCCGGTATACCATGGAAGATCTGGAGCAAGATCGCGCGGCGCATGAGCGCCTTGGCATCTGATGCTGGTCGTTGCCGATACTTCGCCAATTAATTACCTCGTGCTGCTTGAGCATATAGCGGTCTTGCCTGCCCTGTATGATCGTGTTTTTCTCCCCCCTGCTGTCGTCACCGAACTCCAGGACCTGGAAGCACCGGAAGCAGTGCGTGCCTGGGTGGCCACTCTGCCTGCCTGGTGTGAAGTGCGGCGTCCTGCGACGCTCGGAGAGACAGAGACCTTAGCCCGCCTTGGGGCGGGAGAACGGGAAGCCATTCTACTTGCCCAAGAGTTGCGGGCGGATTTTCTCCTCATTGATGAGGAGGATGGACGGCAGGCGGCGCGGTCCCGCGCGTTGACCGTCACCGGAACGCTAGGCGTCCTAGAGCGGGCAGCCGAACAGGGCCTGATTGATTTACCCAGCACCTTAGCGCGGCTCTTAACCACTACCTTCCGTGTGGGGGACGAGTTGATACAAGGTATGCTCGCCCGCGATGCGGCCAGGAAAAGGCCGATATAGTCCTATCTAGGGGTTCCCGTATCTATGGCAAGAGAGGACGTACCCCGGAATTAGGTAAAGACGGGAAGCGCTCCAGCAACACTGTCATGTTCGCACTACCCACCGACATATCAACCTAACGGCTGCCATTGATCATTTAAGCGAACTGCATACGAAAATCTGGTGCCCTTGTGTCGCCGTCTTTCTGCAGGTAGCTCCATAATGCCGCATTCAAAACCACCAAAGTGTCCCATATTGCTCAAGCAGAGATTCACAATAAGCCATTCAACGATGCCGGTGAACTGGTCGTTCATTTGCTCCATGAATGAGGTTACGAGCATTTTGGGCTGCGGCGTGTCTGCATGCACAAGCTCGACGGTCGGAGGGGTAACAGTGGCTGCAGCAGTAGGATTAAAATCCAGAATGATCAGCCGGTAATCTGGCTTCGGATGCTCAACCCCATTTCTTAGATTTCTAGTGAATTCCAGGACTGGCTTTATTTGATCAAAAAATTGATCTAAATCTGAATTCGCTCCATGCTTTGCAACAATTGTGTCTTTTATATGTTCCAGGATTTTTTTACTTTTTCCGGCACCGTAAACCAGCTTGAATAGTCCGATGACTATGTCTCGTACCTGATCGACCTTATGAACATAAGTTTTAATGTGCGTTTCCAGATCATTAACAGTCGGGATGTTTTGGGACCGGCCGGTGTCCGGCAAAAGTCCTTTCTCCATTATCGAATGAATCTCGGCACTCAGAAGAGCGTGTATGTCCCTCATGTCCAACAATAATTTTGTCGCCTCAAATGCGGCCGATTTGGCGCTGTCGCAATCAAAATCCGGTCCGAGATGTGTTTTATCGAATAGCACTTTGGCCAGAAGTAGTATACGTCCTACAAGATCGTTCTCAAAACCGTGTGCCAGGATTTTCTTATGAATATTAGGAGCCGATATATTAGTTCTTTCTGGATCTATATTATCAGCCAATCGCATTAAATAAATG
>JBJMGL010000264.1:0-1623 GCA_045807985.1 Bryobacteraceae bacterium | reverse complement strand
CGCCAGGCGCGATGTCGACGCGCACCTGGATCGCCTCGCGGCCGGGAATGCTGAGATCGTGTTGTTGCAGATCGGTGCGCATGACGCCTTGCTGTCCGTACGCCGCTTGCAGCATCAGCATGCTTGCGGACATCAGCGCCGCTGTTGTCATGATCCGAAGGGGTTTCATGTGAGCTTTCCTCTTGTCTCAAGACTTGCGGAATGATCTGAAAGCAGCGCGGAGCTCGGCACTGAATAGCTGCGGAGAGGCAATAATCAAAGGCCACACTTCACTGTTAACCAGCTCTAACGTCGCACAATGTATATGGTGCGACAACCTAGCTGTGTGACAGGCACGCCACATCAAATCGTACTAGCTGTGTTGCCGCGACCGCAGAAGAACGGACGACTGGGGGGGCTGAACCTGACGCAGCCAGTTACTTAGAGCCGTTTGGGTAAATCCCGGCGGCTCTTTTTCTTTTCTGAGGTTGTGTCAGGGAGGGCACAGGATTTACGCCGAATCAGCTTTACGCATTCTGTGTGCCGCTTGATGAACGGCATTGGCTTCTCCCGCCAAAACTCAGAGCCGCCGGGTCAGCATCCCAAGCCCCCAGGCGGCTCATTTTTCTTTGGCTCGAGCCTCATTGAACTCCCGAACAGCCTCCTTCGTCTGTTCAGACTTGCGTTGTTCGTGCTCCTGCGCGCGGCCCGCTCCTTCAAAGGCAAAACAACGAAAGAGTGGAATAAGAATCAGTACGAAGCGAAATCATCGAAATCAAAGCGAAATTAACCACTCTGAACAGTCATTCAGGAAACGTGGTGGAACTTTCCATCTCCTCGTGAGTTTAATTTTGTTCACTGGAGGAGAGAATATGAGAAAGCTCGCTTTTGCTGTTGCTGGACTTGCCGCCATTGCTCTTGCCGCCCCGACGATCGCCAGCGCCCAATCAATCGGCGTTCATATCGGCAGTGACCGGGACACGTATCGCGACCGCGACTACCGCGATAGCCGCGACTTCCGCGGCTCACGTGCCGAGTTCTATCGCCATGATCGCGGCCTGCATCGTGGGTGGTATAAGGACCGCGGTGACCGCACCGTGGTTATCAAAAAGCAGCGCCGACATTGGGATGACTAACTGACAGATGGCCCCTTAACCGGGGCCATTTTTTGAATAGGAACATTACCAAGCAGGATGGTTTGACCCATGGGCCTACGTCGGCCTGGATAGCCGGGCGGCTCTCTCCTCCTCATTTTGGAGACTGCCCGGCTACTCCTTTGTTAGCGGAGATGTCCCAAGCCGATGCCCAGCTTTTGTGCTTTCTGGCGCAATGAAGCAATTGTTCGCTTCGTAAGTTTGGCAATCTTTGCAACCGGCGTTCGTGCCTTCGAATGCGCGCGCAACTCTTTTACATCCTCTTTGGTGTATGCACGGCGGACACGCTTCTTCGTTTTCTTAGCCAATTCAATGCTCCTGTTGTGAGGCGTCCTTCTAATCACCGTGCTACAATTTGGCAATGGAAGAACATTCGCCTGGAGAGTGACTGAGCCAATTCGGCCGCATTAACGGGGACTACACCATTCCGACAAAGACGAAGCACAAGATACTTATCTGTGAGTGCGGCAACCGCTATTTGAAGACACGG